>JAITFN010000040.1 GCA_031281345.1 Candidatus Fibrimonadaceae bacterium | reverse complement strand
AGAAGAAAAAGAAAGATTAAAAGAAGAGCAGAGATTAAAAGAAGAGGAAAGGCAAAGGGAAGAGCAGAGATTAAAAGAAGAACAACAAAAAATAATAGCTGAAGAGCAAAAGTTAAAAGCAGAAAAGGAAAGATTAACGGGAAAACTGAGAGTGATAACGGAAGTTCCGCAAGAGGAAGTTGCGAAAGAAGCTCCACAGGAAGCTCCGCAAGAAATTGCAGAAAAAGTCTCAAAAGAAGATGAAAAATCAATATTTGGCGAACCGGAAGAACAAAAGAAAAAGAAAGGTTGCTTTCTTTATTTTATAATAATTATTTTTATTCTTGCAATTGTTGCATACTTTGCTAAACCTTATTACATAGATATTTATTATGATTACATAGGTGAGAAACCCGAAAAAGAAAACGACAATGCTGTTGTTGAAGCAGATACTTTAAAACAAAATCCCGAGCAAAATTTAGGTGTTTCCGATAGTACAGAAAATCCTTCAGACACTACTGTAGCAAAGGAAGAGCAAGACTCATCTAAAAATGCCAAAAAAACTGAAGCTGCCAAAAAAACCGAACCTCCTAAAAAACGAACTGAAGCTGAAAAGCAAACAGATGATGATGTAGCCCAAGCAATAGCAGCCGTACTTAAATCAGAAAAGTCAGAACCTGAACCAGCCCCCAAACCAGTTTCAGAGCCAAAATCAAAAGCCAAAGCTGAAACTGTCAATAAAGGAAATTTTTACAAAACCAGCTTTAATTGCGAAAAAACTAACCACGAAACTGTATTACTAATTTGCACTAACGAAGAATTAGCAAAATTAGATATGCAATTGAATAAATTGTATCAGCCTCTAAAACTTGCTTATGAAGAAGAGCAAAAAGAGTGGCGAAAAACCCTAGGCAAATGCAGAGTTGATGTTAATTGCTTAGATAAAATGTACAGAGATAGAATAAAAGTTTTGAAAGAAGCTCAGTGAATAATGGGTTATTGCTAAACTTGGCACGAATTTTGCATATACTTTTAATATGAGAGTATCTGATAATTCAATGGACCGCACCGCGTTGCTTTTAATGGATGATTTGTGGCAAAAAACCAACAAATACAACAACAAAAGCAACATAATGGAAGATTTTGCGCCGAATACGTCGCCGGCTCTTACTAAAGCTATGGCTGGTAAGCCGGATTGGGATTATAGCATCCCAAGCAAAGACACTTCTGCTATGTCGGAAGAGGAATATGAAAAGGCTATCAAGGATTTGGCTTTGAAGGTTGCCGAAAAGGGGGCTGCTCTTGGCAATGCAGGAGAAGGAAGGTTGTCTTACAGACACGAAGAAGCGAAATTGATGACAAAATACCTATCCGTAGTCTCTCCGGACCGCAAAGCGGCTTATGAGAGTAATACCTACCAAGATATGATGGTATATGCCAACGGGTCGTGGTCAACAAAATTCACGTCAGAAGAATTGTCCAGATCTGCTAAATTTTACGATATTTTCAATAATACCATAAAAGAGTACGAAGCCGAAAACGGGAAAATTCCCGCAGGCACTAAAACTAATCCATATAGTGATTTACTAGCGGAATACAGAGGATATAATTTCCTGAATGCTTGGGCGTAAATTTTCTACATTTACATTCCTATGCATTTTTTACCCATTGTTATGCTGATCGCTTGCGCGGCTTTTGCCGCAGATGTTTCTTTTGAAGGAACTTTGGATGTTGACTACGCAAATTATTTAGAAAATAACCTTACGGCAAATAATGCCGCAAATCAGGATTTGCGAATAAAAATGAACATAGATTTAGACGAGAACGTGCGTGCTGTTGTTGGAGCTGCATCTAAAAGTTGGTATATAAACGGCGATAGTTCTGGCTATTCAAGAATTCGCCACAGGGAAAAAGCCACTCCCATAGGCTCGGATAAACGCTTTAGCCCCTTTTTATTTGACGGATTTTCTTTGGAATGGACTGTGCGCAGGGATTTAACATTCATTTTTGGAGATATGTTCTATTCCTTTGGAGGTTTCAACTATTATTACTGGCGCAATCCCGATTACTACGCTGCCGTGCTTACAACGCAAGGTATAAGGGGTCTTGGCGTTAGATTTGGCAAAGAAGGCTACGTTTATATTGGCGCAAGTGATTCAAACGATAAATCTAGCAGAATTGCCGCAAGCTATGCTTTTTCTGTTCCGGGCATAAACCAAGTGAACAATAAATTCACAATAGCCCCTATGTTTGACCTTATAAAAGGCGGCGGTCGCCCTCACAGATACACTATTGGCGCAGATGCAAATTACTCCCGTAGCTACACAGATTTGAATTATGCCATTCGCGGTATTTGGGGTTTGCACCCGAGCAGCGGGAGCTATGTAAACACATTCACACTTGAACCCAGCTTTAACTACAAGAATTTTAACTTGGCAAGCACTTGCTACTGGGCTTTGCTTTCCGACTCCACAGAAAGCACAGCACCACTTACAGTTGAACAAACTTACGCCTCAGACGAAAGGCTAATTTATATAGAACCCTCATATTCTTTCACTAAGAAATTCAGCATGGGCTTAGGTTTTGAATGGCACAAACCAGATTCTGAAAGCTGGTATTTAATTGCGCCCACGGCTTACCTTTACCCAACAGCAGGCGTAGATGTATCGTTTTGGATAGGTTATTCAATAGTGCCAGGGCCTAATTATCCTGGATATGGAATAAGCTCTTCGGTGAAGTTTTAACTTGTGCTAATCTCTTTGATAGCAGCCGTTGCCGATAATGGCGTTATAGGAAAAGACAATAAACTGCCTTGGCATTTGCCTGGTGATTTGCAGTTTTTCAAAAAAACAACTATTAACCACCCCATAATAATGGGTCGCAAAAATTTTGAAAGCATTGGCAGAGCCTTGCCGGAACGAACCAATATAATTCTAACCCGAAATCAAAATTTCAAAATTCCAGAAGGTTGCGTAAAAGTTCACTCGCTAAAAGCAGCTTTTGATATTGCAGAAAAAACAGCTACAGATGAATGTTTTGTTATAGGTGGCTCGGAAATTTACAAAGAAGCTCTCCCTTTTTGCCAAAAATTGTACATAACAAAGGTACACGGAATTTTTGAAGGTGATGCTTTTATGCCCGAATTTGGAAAAGAATTTCGCAAAGTTAGCTGCGAAACTCATTTCAAAGATGAAAAAAACAAATGGGATTACGATTTTGAAATTTTAGAGCGATTTGTTTCATAATTTTCTATATTATTACCAAGTTCATCTAAATTAAGGATTTATTTGCAATATGGCAGAAATGACACAAGAGCAAATCAATAAAATGCTGGAATACATTGCTCAAGGTATGAGTCCAGACGAAGCGGCAAAAAAGGCGGAAGAAGGTTAATTTTCTATATTTTAGCTATGAATAAACTATTAGGCCCATTTTTAGACGACAAAGCTGTTTTGGCTACAGTGCATCAATATACTACAGCCGTTGTGTCTTTGGCTGCGCTTGATTGCAACTGGACAGACGATGGCGGTGAAGACGGCGAAAAGGATTATTTTAACCTTTGGGCTGCGGTTAGTTTTTACGAAAAAACAGACAGAGTTTTTTTGCAAGGCGGCAGGTTCAGCAATTGGAACGTTGAATATGAGCTTAAGCTGGTGAGTACGGAAAAAAACATAGGTTTGTATCGCCTATCTTTGAATAGTTCTAGCGAATTTCCTAATGAATTTGTGATTCGCTTGGAAAGAGAAACTGGCGAGTGCATTTACGATAACAATAATTATCGCAATTACTACATAGAACGCGGCAAAGGGCATTTTGCAACAGCAATTTCGCACGAGGGCAATGTATTTTCCTTTGAATCCATAATTCCCATAAAGGTTCTAAACTACTAATAATCTATATGTTTGACGCTTTAACGGAGTCGCTGGAATCAACGCTAAAAAGTCTGCGTGGGCAGGGCAGGCTAACCGAGGAAAATGTTTCTACTTCCCTAAGAGAAGTACGCAGGGCATTCCTTGCAGCTGATGTTAATTTCAATGTCACAAGGGATTTTGTTCAAGCCGTAAAAGAAAAGGCTCTTGGGCAAAATGTTTTGACAGCCGTTAGCCCTGGGCAAATGATTGTGAAAATAATTCACGATGAGCTTGTGGAAATTATGGGGGGCAAGGCAAAAGAGGTTTCGCTTGCGGGAAAGCCCCCTGTGGGCATAATGATGGCTGGATTGCAGGGTTCTGGAAAAACAACCTTCGCGGGCAAGCTCGCCCTTTATTTTCGCTCAAAAAAGAAAAGAAAGCCTTTGCTCGTGGCTGCCGATGTGTACAGACCCGCAGCTATTAAACAACTCCAGGTGCTTGGAAAGTCCATAGGCGTTCCGGTTTACGAAGAGGGGCAGGGAAATCCCGTAGAGATAATAAAAAACGGCTGCAAATATGCCGAGCAAAACGGCTTTGACCTTGTTATTTACGATACCGCAGGTCGCTTGCAAATAGACGACGCATTGATGCAAGAATTGGAGCAGGCGCGAAATGCTGTTCGTCCCGAAGAAATATTTTTTGTTGCAGATGCGATGATTGGCCAAGAAGCGGTGAATGTTGCCGAGGAATTTTTTAAGAGGCTGAATTTCACAGGCGTGTGCCTTTCCAAAATGGACGGTGATACCCGTGGGGGCGCGGCTCTTTCCATTCGCAAAATAACAGGGGTTCCGGTTTGTTTTGTTGGCGTTGGCGAAAAAGTTTCAGATATAGATATTTTTCACCCCGACAGAATGGCAGGGCGTATTCTGGGTATGGGAGACGTTGTTTCGCTGGTGGAAAAAGCCCAAGCCGCCATAGACGAAAAAGAGGCAAACGATTTCCGCAAAAAAATACTCAACAACTCCTTTGACCTCAACGATTTTTTAAACCAACTCCGAACAATAAAAAAAATAGGCAAATTCAAAGACATAATATCGCTAATCCCAGGGCTCAACAAGTTGCCGTTAGACCAAGTAAACGAAAAAGAACTGGTTTATGTGGAAGCGGTTTTAAGCTCAATGACCGCAAAAGAGCGCAAGCAACCCTCCATAATAAACGGAAGCCGCAGAATCCGCATAGCAAAAGGCTCCGGCACAACAGTCCAAAAAGTAAACCAAGTTTTAAAACACTATGACGATATGAAAGTCATGTTCAAAAATATGGGAAATATGTCTAAACGAATGGGCATGAACCCCACTGGCTCCAATTACACACCGCCTAAAGATAAAAACAAAAAGAAAAAACATCGCTAAAGAATTTCTATATTCACTTTAATAGAAATTTGCTAAGAGGCATTCATGAATCAAAGTACAATGCAGTTAATAACCGCCAAAATAGAGAGAGCTTTGGAGCAGATTCGTGTTTTGAAGTCCGAAAAGACCGATCTAGAGGCTTTGGTTGCTAGTTTGCACGAAAGTTTGAGCGAAAAAGACAAAACAATAAACATCTTGAAAGAAACCGAAGGGCAGCTTCACTCAGAAATTCGTTCCCTGCAAGAAGCCTTAAACGAAAGAGATTCAAAACTGCAAGTGGCAGAAGATGGCCTTTTGCAAAGCATAGAAGCCTTGAACAAAACGCTTGGCATAGAAGCAGAAAGTAGCCCTCCGGGGCTATTTGACATGAGGGAGGGCAATGCTTGAGTGGCAAAATTCGCAAGCAGGTGATAATTGCGCATACGCCTGTACATATTAGTACTCCTCTGTCCGAAGACGTTTTGCAGTCTGTTATTGCATACGTAGAAGAAAAATTCAACCGGCACGAAAAAGCAATAGGCTATAAATCAGATGACGAGAAAAAGGTAGATGCCTTGGTGATAACTCTGCTGGATATCGCCGCAGAATTGATCTCTGCCAAGCAGGAAATCAAAAAACTAAAGCAAACCGACACAGAAGTTCTCGCCTCTGTGGATATTTTAAATAAATACCTAGACGATTCTGAAAATGAAGTTTAAAAATGAAATTCAAATTTTCTTTAGCATCTGTTTTAAACCATCGCGAGGTTTTGGAGAGAAACGCAGAAATAGCCCTTGGCAAAGAAATTCAAAAATTGGTGAAATTGCAGCAGGAACGTGATAATTTACTCGATGAATACAAAAACTTGGTAGCCGCAAGAGGTGGCATAAATACAAATAGTGCCGAGAATTTTATGGGTTTCATAAACTATGCCCAAAGACTAAAAGACATAACTGCCGAAAAAAACACGGAAATAAAAAAACAAGAAACTGAGGTGGAAAAAGCACGAGCCGAACTCATTAAAAAAACTCAAGAGAAAAAAGCCTTGGAAGTTTTACAAGACTCTCAAAAAGCCGCATTCAAATTGGCAGAAAAGCGAACGGAGGCAAAACAAACAGACGAAGCCGCTACGCAAAAGTTTTTAAGGGAGAGGGCCTAGCAACAGAGGTACTGTCATGTTAATGCCGTTTTGCTCAAATATATCCCTTATGTTTTTGTTCAACTCCGAGAAAATGCTCGGTTGTTTTTCTGGTTCGTTTGTATAAATGTTGAGTTCCATTTCGCAGGCGTAGTTCCCCAAATTTTTCACCAGAACAAAAGGCGCAGGATTATCCAAAACATATTCAGATTTGCGGGCAGCCTCTATTATAAGCTCTGCGGCTTTGCGCCACGGAACATCGTAGCACACGGTAACAGTCATGTAAAGTATAATACCGTTTTTTTCATCGCCAGATGTGCTGTAATTCACCACATTAGAAGACAAAAGCGTTCCGTTGGGAACTGTTACAACTTCTTTTTTAGATGTTTTTATGCGAACCGCAAAAGGAGTTTTTTCAACCACATCGCCAAGCACTTCGCCAACCTTAACTCTATCTCCCAGCTTGAAAGAACGCATATAGGTTAAAACAAGCCCTGCCACAACGTTTGATATAACCGTGGTTGAACCAAGCGAGAACAAAACTCCCAAAAATACAGAAACTCCCCTGAACACCGCTGTTTCGGAATCTGGCAAAAGCGGGAATATGAGAATAACCATAAAGGCATAAGACAAAAATCTTAAAAGATTAAAAGTAGCATGCGCCCAGTCTGGATAAAAACCCGGCAGAACCAGCCTCTCTGCGGCTATTTCCTTTGATACGAATCTCATTATTTTTACAAAGTAATGAGTAACCGCTACTATCACAGCTATTTGTAGCAAGTTTGGAATATAAGCTACAAAACCACGTATAATAGACAAAAACGGGTCTATCAACCCGTGCAGCAAAGCCCAAGCCCAATCTCTTGTGACAGGGAAAATAAATGCCAAAAGAGCAAGTGAAATGTAAAATGAAATTATGTAACTTGCATACATTACGCAACGCGAAACGAAAAATCCAATATGCAGCAAACGTGCCGAGTTGAGCAATGTGTAGTTGAGAACTTTAATGTCTTTAAGATAGTGCCCACTTTTATTCTCTATAAATGGATTTATTATTTTTTTGAAAAGTTTTTGAACCATCAAATAAAACACTACTTGCCCAACCACAACAACAAGCGCTAATCCTATCCTGCTAGCAATATAAAGCCAGTCAATTTCTTTTAGGTAATCCGAAATTTCCGTAAACATAGGGTATAAGGTAGAAAAAAAATCCGTGCCTGTCCAAAAGCTTTGCCAAGAAAACAGGCATTGTTAGGATTTTTTTAATGTCCGTAGGACAGCCCGAAGGGCGAACCCTGCCCACGAAGTGAAAATGGCAGGGTGAGTAAAAATGCATTTTACCAGAAAAGTAATAAACGTCCATATTATAAATGCTTTACCAAATATCTGTTATATCCATTTCACAGAATTTGCAGGATTTTCAGAATAAAGCCGAAAACAATTTTCTATATTAACCCAAATATGACCCATATTGGTAAAACAACATTTAACGCTAGGGCTTGCGGTGTAAGCTCTAAAAATGTTTTTACAAATAGCCCAAAAATTGACCCCCCCCCCCCCCCGTTTAAACGCCTATTTTCTCGGCTCCGTTGGCAGGGGGCTTGTAAAAAATTTCTTTTCACAACAACAATGGAGGTTCATTATGAACAAGATTAAATCTGTTCTGTTTATGGCAGGTATTTTGCTTGCTTTAGGTTTTGTGTTTAGTTGCTCAACGGGCAGTGGCGGCGAGCAAAGCTACGAGTATTGCATTATGGCAAACAATACCTGCCTAATAGGTCCTTTTACTGCCAGTACTTGCACGGGTCAGTTGAGCAATAGCTGCCCCAATGGTTCAAACCCAAGCGTTGGCGGTAGTTCTAGTTCTAGAACGGGAATATTCTCATCTTCCTCTGTGAGGGGCAGTAGTTCATCTTCAGTTGGCAGCGACAACATAGCGAATTACAGAACCGTTCAAATAGGTGACCAAGTTTGGATGGCTGAGAACCTCAACTACAATGTAAGCGGCAGCAAATGCTATGGCGAAGGTGGTAAGGTTTGGATTGATAACGACAATTATGTCACATTATCAAACGCTGAAATACAAGCTAACTGCACAAAGTACGGTCGCCTTTACACCTGGGCTATGGCTATGGGCATAGATGCAAAATACAATGAAGAAGTATGGTGGTGGGGTGAAAGAAATGTAAAACATCAAGGCATTTGCCCCAACGGTTGGCATATACCTAACAATGCCGACTGGTACAAGCTGAAAAACTACGTTATGGATGAATGTCTCGCAGAGTGTGAGTATGACCAGAATCAGTGCATACCAGGAAGACCATGTGGTGGTTGCGGTTGCTCAGAAGAGAAATTTCTGAAAGCTAAAATGGACTGGAAAGAAGGTAGCAATGGCCTAGACACCTATAACTTTTCTGCCCTGCCGGGCGGCGTTGCCATTTTTGAACAACCTTTATATTTCTACTATGGCGATGTCGGCTTCTGGTGGAGTGCCTCGGAGCATTATGACTATAGCTATCACGGCACCGTCGCCTACTTGTGGGATGTGTCAAGAATATTTGATGAATATATTCTTAAAAGCTACTTGCTCAGTGTTCGTTGCGTGAAGGATTAATTTTTTATGGATATTGAAAATATATGAGGAATAGTTCATTCATAATCAAACAGGAGACAAAACAATGAGAACACAACTCTCTAACCTCGCACTTACAGCAGCCTTCGGGCTTGCCTTGGTATTCACTTTTTCTTGCTCTAGCAATGATAGTGGCGAGCAAAGCTACAATTATTGCGTTATGGCAGACAATGCCTGCCTAGTAGGTCCTTTTACTGCCAGTACTTGCAGTAGTCAGTTGAGCAATAGCTGCCCTGATGGTTCAACCCCAATCGTTGGCGGTTCGTCTTCGTCTGGCGGAGGTGGGAAAGGCGTTCCATTCAATCCAAACTCGCAAATCTACAATAATTATTGCGACTATTTTTTTGACGATGACGACGACAACGACACCATCACTTGTTATACTGGTGATGCCTATACTGGCAGCGGAGATATTATACTTGATAACTTCTTTGGTTATCCTTTAATTGTAGGACGCGTAACAAATGGAATTGTCCATTTAGAATTGCCAACTATTCCAGACGAACATTTAGGGGATTTTTTAGGGTTTCTTGAAGATGATGATGAAAAAAAAAGTGAAGTTAATTGCACTGATTATCCCAATGGTATTAAATATAATGCTGCAGAGAAAATGAGATTAGTATTAGTCAATAGCGGTAGTGCAGACGAAATTGGCAGCTTATATATTAGAGTTGTGGATTATAAATATCCAAATGATATTGAGAATATGATTGAATATTGGTATTTTTCAAAAGCTGGAAAAATAACTTGTAAGCGGACAATACACTATGACGATGGCGATGACCGGGTTGGTAAATACAATCTAGATGTCAAAGCAGGTTGGAATATAATATACTACGTTTATAATAGAAAAACTAGAATGTCAGAAACCAGCACAAATAATATTCTAACAAAACCAATGAAGTGGTTAATATACCAAAAATAACCCTCACCCCTGCCGAAAGGTGGGGAATCCACAAACCCTTTGGCGTAAGCCAAACCCGCTTTACCCTAAAAAAAGATAACTTAACTCCTGCTATTGAACAATAAATTTAATTTTTGCTTTGTATAAAACGCAAATTTGGTATCCGAACTGATAAGTGTCATACGCTCCGCAATAGCCTGAGATATAATCAAATGGTCTTGAGGATCATTGTGATTCTTAGTAGTATTTAACATCGCATAAGCAGATAAATGTTCTTCTTTCAGAAAAAGAAATTCAAAACCTGTAGCCTTTATTGCAGGCAATACATCTTCTGAACTTTTCCAAGTTGTTTTTATTTTATTCTGTTTGTACAAATGTATAATTTCTTGCACTGAAATTACGCTGATATAGAATTCATTATAGTAATCGTCTAATAAATCTAAAATATAAGTTTCCAATTCTTTTTGGTTAAAAAGAGAATATAAGACTATATTTGTGTCTAACAAATAGCGTTCTTTACGCAGCTTCATTTCAAAGCAGCTCTCATATCAAGAATTTTTCCGTAATTTTTGTTCTCTCGCCTCCAAATACCATACTTAGACAATTTTTTTGGCTTTGAACACGTAAATATTTTACGTTCGCCATTTTTTATTAAATAAGCCGACAATTCTTTCTTTTTCTCAATTTTATTCAACATAAAACCTCCAATAGAAAATATAGAAAATAAAAGCTGTATATACAAACCCTTTGGCGTAAGCCAAACCCACTTTATCCTAAATCTAATCTCTCCAAAACAATCAAAGCCCTTTTCTGAACGCTATTTGGTATAACATAAAAATGCGACTCAACAATCTTGTAATCCGTTGATGCCCAATTATTCAACTCCTCTTTAACAGCTGGACCTTTCATAAAATAAGCACGCCCGCCTTTTTTCAAACTGTTGCCAAGGCGAGGCAGGGTTTCTGCAATGCTGCCAAATGCACGGCAAATAACGCCATCAACGGGTTCCTTCATAGAAGTGCTTGTAACTTTGTGACCAAAAACGCTTATGCCTTGCAAACCGAGTTTTTCTATAGCCATTTCCAAAAAATTAATCCTGTTGGGGCGAGGTTCGCATAAAATTAAATTTATATGCGGATTCACAAGTTTTAGCGGTATGCCGGGGAAACCTGCACCCGAACCTATGTCAAGCATTTTATCGGGCCATTTTTTCACAAAAGAATTTATTATAATGCAGTCTGCGTAATGTTTTTCTACTATGGTTTCAAAAGCGTTCAAACGAGTTAGGTCTTGGTCTTTGTTGTTTTCCCTCAGCAAACCGTGAAATAGCCAGAGTTTGTCCAAAGTATCTGGCTTTAGTTCAATGCCGTGCTTGCGGAGCAGAATATCCAAACTCTGCCGACAAGGTTTCAATCGTTTGTTATTTAAAATCAAGCTCATAAATCATCTTCTGCGCTGCCATCCACCTAAAAGCAAATACGGAATACACCTGAACAAAATCCACGCCTTCACTTAGCAAATCCTTCACTTTCAAGCCGTGGTCTATTCCACCGCAGGCAACAAGGGAAAAATTAGGAAAATGTTTTTTTGCAAGCACCGCTTTTTTGAATGTATTTTCGTAAATAACCCGTCCGGAAATTCCGCCGCTTGTGCCTTTTTCATTCAAAGCTGGCAATGAATAAGAAAGTTTATCGCTTGGGTAAGTGTTTCCCAAAATAATTCCATTCACACCGAATTGAGCGAGCAAATCCAAAAGTGAAAGCAACTGCTTGTCTGTTAAATCTGGGCTTAGTTTTGCATAAACCGCTTTGCGGCAAGGGGCATTTTTTCTAAAATTCTCAATTTCAAAAAAAATCTCTTTCATAAAACACGTATCTAAATCCAAACGCTCTTCACCTGTGTTTGGGCAACTCACATTTACTTCCAAATAATCCGCTGCTTTGTAGGCTATTGAAAAAGTTTCCAGCAAATCTTGCCGCCTGTTTTCTTCTGCTATCCCGGGTGTTTCTGCGACGGAAATCCCAACTGCGAATTTATTTTTGTTCGCTTTGCCAATTTGTTTTTCCACTCTTGCAGATATTTTCTCTATTCCATCGTTGTTCAAACCCATGGAATTGTGAATAAGGCGGTTGGATTCGTCTAAGCCAACTCTTGGCTTGTGGGTGTTTCCAATTCTGAAATTTCTCGTTGCTGTACCAACGGTTATTCCGCCAAGCCCAAGATTTGCGTAACTATTTATGCCTTTGCCATTTTTGTTTGCACCTGCGGCTAAAACTATAGGGGAACACAGATTTATAGGTTTGCTGCCGTCCGAAAAATTCACGGTCATCTCTTTGCTGGCTAATTTTCCACCCCACAAGGGCGAGAGTTTTGCATAAAGCCCAAGGCAAGAATGTCTGAATTCGGCTTGGTTTTTAAAAACAAATCTAATTAAGGCTAATAATTTATCGCCAAAATCAAGGGCATAATCGTGGTTTTTAGGAATGGTATTCAATTGTAGAAATATAGTAAATTCCCCCCTGAATAGTTAAATCCCCGATGCTCTGTAAATTTGTTTTTTACAAGAAGCGGCAAGCACAGATTCATTGCCGAAAATAAAACATTCTTTTTTGGCACGGGTTATTGCCGTATATAAAAGTTCTTTGGTTAAAATTGTCTGCTCCAATTCTTCCCTGTCCCTTTCAGGATACACAACCGCAACTTTCTCGTACTCGGAACCTTGGGATTTGTGGATTGTTATTGCAAAAGCATCGTCATATTTGGGGAGTGTCAGCAAAGGGAAGGTTCTTATTTCCTCTCCGTTTAAAAAATATGCCTTCTCCTTGTCTTTAACACCTGTGTCGCCGTTGAAAAGATTTTGCTGATAATTGTTTTCTGTTATTATTATCGGAGTGAATTTTGAATGTTTTGCCATTGATAGCAATTTTTTGTTGATATTTTCCATTCCGTTTCTCCCTTTTTTAATTGCGCATAAAATTTGAAACGATTTCAAAAATACAATAGCCTCTTTTTCGTTTTCGGCTTTGAGTAAAAATTTATATTCTTCAAACAAATTTTCAACGGAAAGTTCTCCTGAGTAATGAACATTCTCGTTATCGAAATTTTTTACAGAATTATT
Organism: Candidatus Fibrimonadaceae bacterium; assembly: GCA_031281345.1. Lineage (GTDB taxonomy): Bacteria > Fibrobacterota > Fibrobacteria > Fibrobacterales > Fibrobacteraceae > Fibrimonas. Next base: position 5,889 of record JAITFN010000040.1, on the reverse strand, counting down.
TAAAATTTCCTCACTCAATTTCACAATTCCGGGTGCTTCTTTCGCTCGCCAATTTTTTGTCAGTTCTGTATATACGTCTGGATTTTTTTCGAACTTTGCGCAAATATCTGCAAAAACGGAACCCGCTTCAACAGAGGCTAATTGATGTTTATCGCCTAGCAAATATAAATCGCAGTCGCTTGGAGCTGCATCTAGCAATTTAGACATCAAAGGCAAGTCCACCATTGAACATTCGTCTATGGCTATGATGTTTGCTTCTAGGGGTTTGTGACTCAACAAGCGGTGAATGGTTTTTGATTCCAATTCTATGCCCTGATTTGCCAAACTCTCCCTCATTCTAAATGCGGCTTTTCCGGTTGGCGCAGCCAATAAAATTTTTTCATTTAATCTGCTACTCAAAATTTTTGCGAGGCTCGTTGTTTTGCCTGTTCCAGGACCTCCTGTTATTATGTAGAGTTTTTTGTTTTTTTGCAATTCGTTTATTCTCTCCAGTATTCTGCTCTGATAAACAAAATATCTCTGTATATATAAATTTTTTCCGTCAAAAATCAAGGGGCGAATTTCGCTGCCGCTTCCCACCGCTTCTGATTTTTTCAATTCTGCTTTTTCAGTTTCGCTACCTATTTTCAAACATATACTGCCTTTTTCAAGCTGCTCCAAAACTCTCTCCGCCAAATCCCTTACGGTTTCTGAAACATTGTATTTCGTTTCAAGATATTCAAGCAAAGTCTCTCTAAGTTTTTCCATTTTATTTTTCCTCGCCAAATTCAATAACTTTCGTAGCTGAATTTCTAAATGTGTCATCGTGGGTAACCACAAATAGCTGAGTTAAGTTTTCCACCATTTTCGGTAAATTTTCGGCGAGTAATTGGCGTTTGCTTTGGTCTAGATTATTTGTAGGTTCGTCTAAAATTATTAATCCCGTGTTTCCAAATTCTTGAGACAAAGCGAGGCGAATTGCTATGGCTACAGAAATTTGCTCGCCACCGGATAAATTCACAAAACTGCATTTATTTTGCCCGTTATCCAAATAAAGGCTATATTTTTCGCTTTCGTTGCAAACCCACAAAATGGATTCCGGTCTGTTTGTGATTTTGTTGAGATAATCGGTTGCAATTAAAGCAATGCGCTGAACTCTCTCCTCTGCCACAATTCTGCCCAAATCTTTTATTTGAGTTCTAAAAATTTTTGTCAATTCTAATTTTTGCTGGATAATTCCAAGTTCGGAATTTAACTCCGATATTTTTTTCTCCGTATCTGCGTGTTCTTCTATTTCCTTGTTCTTTTGCTCAATGTCTTTTTGCAAACTTGCTACCACCCTAACATTTTCCTCATACTTTGCTCTCAATTTCAAAACCTCTTCTTCCGAAACGCTTGTTTTGAGTTCATTCAATTTATTTTCCAATTTTTTCTTATGTTCCATTTCTTCCAAAATGTTTTTTTCGCTTTCTTCCAAACGTTTTTTTCGCATTTCATATTCACTTGCGGTTTTTTTATTTTGCAGGCATTTATTGTAAATTTCTTGCAATGGGTTTAATGTTTCAATTCTAAGTTTGTTAATTTCGCTTTGCAATTCTTCGGCTTGTTTTTTGTCTTGCTCGGCTTTTGTGATTTTTGCCTTTAATTCTGGCGGCAGGCTATTGCTTTTGCCTTTTTCTGCTATTCTTGGGCAAGGTTCTTTTAATATGGGGCAAAATCCTAGTTGTTTTTGCAAGTCATCAAAATTTTTTACCGCATATCTAAACGCTTGGAAATTTCTCTCCAAAACATCGCTTTGTTTTTTGGCAGATTCATATTTTGCACATTCATTTTTATACTTTTCCAAAAAAAGTTTTGCCTGCTCCGAATCTTTAAAAGTTTGTTTGTCATTATCTCTTGCATATATAAAACGCTTTATATTATATTCCGATTTTTCCAAATCTTTTTTTGCCGCTAAAACTTGTTCCTTTATCCCCAAATCTTTTTTCAGAATTTCCAGATTTTTATTTTCGGCTTGCAATTTCTCTTTTCCAGCCTGCAAACTTTTTTTCAACTCCTCTATGTTTTTTTGCCCAGCCACAAGGGTTTTTCTTCTCTCCTCTTTTCTTATTTTATCCTCCTCGTATTTTTTTTCGTTTTGCTCTCCCAATTTTTTCCACAAATCATTGTAAATAACTGTATCAAATAATTCATTGAAATGTTTTGCACGTGGCTCATCGGTTTTTGTGAAAATATCTATGAATTGATTTTGCTTTGCACAAATCACGGATTCAAAAAAAACGCCATTTATGCTGTCTATTTCTAAAATTTTGCTCACTTGCTTGTAAACTTCCGTATTGCCCGCCCATTTTTGCAAAGAATCCACACTTGTGAGTTTCACGCCTGCGCCCGTGCCAAATTTGCGTTCAATTTCGTATTCCTTTCCATCGCTGCCAATAAAAAATACCTTTGCGCTGCCGCTTTTTTCTCCCTTAGAAACAATGTCCTCGTTTGCGCTACGCACATTGGAGTTGAACAAGGCAAAGCCCATAGCTTCCAAAACTGAGGATTTTCCAGAACCATTATTTCCAAGCAATAAATTTATGCCATTTTCAAAAGTCTGCTCATACTCTTTATGAATGCGATAATTTTTCAATTCAACTTTATTTATCTTCATTTTTTCCACCTATAACCGAATTCAATGCGGAATCAAAAATTGAACTGATATCTGTTTGCCCGTCTTTTACCGCTCTCCGCATTTCGGCAAGAGCCTTTGCCGCTGTTTCTGCCGCTTTCCCCCAATACTGCCATTTTTTTATCTGCGCAAGTTCTATTTCCTCTTGTGAACTTATTTTTGCAGAAGAGCCTGAGTGCAAATTTTCCCTTTTGCATTTCACTTCGGCAAATAATGCACCCTTTTCCAAAATTCTCTTTTCTGCCCATTTTGAATCTGGAATAAAACCTGCGGCCGAGGATTTAATTTCTACAACAACAATGTCCTCCCCACCGAAAGCGATTGAAGATAAAAATTTATCAAATTCTTCCCTGAATTGTTCGGGATTTGTGGAATTTAAAGTTATTGTTTTTTTTATGCAATTTCTCGGATTTTGTTTTAAAATTTTATGCTCTTTTGAATCTGTGTCAAAAACTATTGCGGTTTTGAGTTCTGCATCTTCTCCCAAATCGTAGTGTTCGGGAGAACCCGGCACAAAAAACAATGGTTCGGTTTTGGGTTCTTTTTGCAATTTGTGCCCATGCCCGCCAGCGATATAAATCGCATAGTTTTTCATTTTGTTCAGCACTTCCCCGTCTTTCAAAAAACCGCCTATGAATTCATTATTTCCAAGAGCTGTGTGAACAAGCACAACGCAATTCTGTTTTTTGTTCTTTTCGCAATAAGCGGCGAATTTCAATAATTCATCATCAACAGAAGCACCCGGATATCCAAGTCCGAAAATTTCTGTTTTGCCAATGGAAATAGAATGGTATTTCCTTTCGTTGTTTTCCGAAAATTCAATAAAAGGTCTTTTCAGCAATTTTTTGTTTTCCAAATAAACAAGCCAGCTTTCAGATTCCCTGCCTCTATATATCAAATCGTGGTTTCCTTCAATAACTATAACTTCAATTTTATTTTCCCTGCATTTTTGCAAAAGATTTTCTGCATTGCTCAAAATATTTGGGTGTGTTTCTTTTTTGTCAAAAAAATCTCCAGCGATTAAAATAGCCTGTGCATTATTTTCTTTTGCCTGCTCTATTATGCGTTCAAATGCGCTGAAATAATCTTCAAAGCGTTTATTTTTGAATTCTTCCGAACCAAAATAAGGTTTTTTTCCCAAATGCAAATCGCTGCAATGCAAAAATTTCATTCCTATAAGGTAGTAAAAGCGGATTAACTCGCTAGGCTAGTGGCGGAAATTTTTTATATTTCATAAACATCAAAGGAGGTTTTTATGAACAAGAATGGAACAAACAAAACTGTGCCAACCGTCAAACCTAAAAAGCTATCAAAAGCTGGCGAATGGAGATTAAAGCACCCTAACGGTCTAGGTGGGCGAATACTTGATATGAAAGCGGTAATGAGGTAGTATGCGTTATTTTTTAGATACGAATATCTTTATATTTCACGCTTTGGATAATGACAACTTGGATAGAAATGTAATTTCCATTTTGGACGACTACGAAAACATAATTTACATAAGTGCCGAGGTAGTAAAGGAAACAATGCACTTAATAAGGCAAAAGAAAATAGACGTAAAACATTGGAAAACCCCAAATGACATTTGGAAATCCATAACCGAATGGGGTTTTATCGTTGATTATGTCAAGGAAGAACACATAAGAACATTAGGCAATTTATCTACGGCAAAAGACCACAAAGACCCAACAGACCACATTATAATAGCACAAGCGATTACAAACAAAATGCCTGTAATTAGCAGCGACAGCCAATTTAGACATTACAAAGGGCAGGGTTTGAGTTTGGTTTTCAATAACGCCCACGAGAGGAATAAGATAGCAAGGTAGGGGCAAGGTTTGTATTTTTTTCTATATTTCCCTTATGACTTCCGAATACTGGATTCTTTTGGTCTTTCTCTTTTTAGGCGCATTTATAGCCGGTGCTGCTATAATAGTCGGCAAAATTTTGGGATTCTCTTCAAACGACGGCAAAGCTAAGTACAGAGCCTATGAATGTGGCATGGAAGCCTTTGGAAATGCGAGGGTGCAGTTCAAAGTTGGATATGTGGTTTTTGCCCTTATATTTTTGGTGTTTGATGTTGAGGCTCTGTTTCTTTTTCCAATAGCAGTGCATTGGCGAGGCGTTGTTGACGGAACGCTTGGCATTCCAGTTTGGCTCGCTTTTGTGGATTTGGGAGTATTCTTTGCCGTTTTGGCAGCAGCTCTTGCTTATTCTTGGAAAAAGGGCTGGCTCAGGTGGGAATGAGTGCGCATAAATCAGTATATAGCACAATGCGCAGTGACTAGCAGGCGGCGCGCGGAGGCTTTGGTTTTGGAGGGCAAGGTTTCTGTAAATGGAATTGTTGTTAAAGAACTCTCTTGTAAAATTAGTGAAACAGATATTGTGGAAGTAGAGGGGCAAAAAATTTCGCCAGTAAAGCAGCATATAACAATAGCATTCCACAAACCACCCGGCGTTATATGTACCTCCACAGACCCACAAGGGAGAAAAACAATCTACGACTTATTGCCAAGCGGTTTTTCAAGCCTCAAATATGCAGGCAGGCTAGACCTGCAGAGCAGGGGTCTAATTTTGCTCTCCGATGACGGCGAGCTTATTTACAGGCTAACCCACCCAAAATACCAAATTGAACGCAGCTATCTCGTTTGGACAAGCAGGGAACTTTCACGCCACGCAATGGAAAGCCTGCTTGCAGGCATAGATATAGGAGATGGAGAAATAGGCAAGGTGAAAGATATTTTTTTAGACGATGGCTTTGTTGAACTTGTGCTAACAGAAGGGAAAAACCGAGAAATTCGCAAAATGCTCCACTCTTTGCACTATCATATAGAAGATTTAAAAAGAGTTGGCTTTGCAAATATAGAGCTAGGCGACTTGGCAGCAGGTGCGTACAGGGAAATAAAAGGCGAGGAATTAAAAAAGTTAAGAGAGCGCGTGGAATTTTTCTAAGTTACTACCCCTAATCCATAACGGAGCAAAATGGCAGATTTTACAAACGAGAATATTCGCAACATAGCAATTATTGCGCACGTTGACCACGGAAAAACAACACTGGTGGACCAAATTCTAAAGCAGTGTGGGGCTTTTAGGGAAACCGAGGAAGTTGCTGAGCGTGTTATGGATTCAAACGATTTGGAACGTGAACGCGGCATAACAATTTTATCTAAAAACGCAAGCGTTTTTTACAAAGGGCATCGCATAAACGTTGTGGATACCCCCGGTCACGCAGATTT
>JAITFN010000004.1 GCA_031281345.1 Candidatus Fibrimonadaceae bacterium | reverse complement strand
AGGCTTGGACGTTTTGGTGGAAATTTGACCATAAGTGTAGAATTGTACAACAGCGCAACCGGATTGCAAGTAAGCACTACGATTAGTGGCGAGGCTAAAGAAGTATATGGCTTGCTTGCAGTTTTGAATGAAAAGGCTCCTAGAATGTTTAGCAAACTACCCGGTGTTTCAAACGGAAAAACCTATCCCCCTGCTGTTGTAGGAGGTATAAGTGGCATACAGACCGCAGACGAAGGTTATGAATTGAACGAAGGAAAACGTTACTTGGTTAATTTAAATACAGAACCACTAGGTGCAGTTTTGAGCTTTGACGGAGTACCATCCACTAGCTGCACCAAAACGCCTTGCAAACTAGAACTTGCGGAAGGCAATGTCCGCATAGTTGCAGTATTGGAGCAATATGAAAGAGCAGACACCACAGTTTTTATAAAGCAGAACAACCAAAATATAATTATCAAGCTAAAACCAAATTTCGGGTTTTTGGAGATAAAGCCCGCTTATTTAGAGGAAATAGGCAAAGACGAGCAATGGAGTTTAACCATAAACGGCAAGGCAATTTCCTCTTGGGAAAACAAACTTTCTCCGAATAAATATAAGGTGGAACTCAGCCATAGATGTTATGAGGCTCTGAGTTTTGAGGTAGGTATAAACAAGGGCAAAAACGAAATTTTTGATATGGCAAAACATATAAAGCTGAAAAAAGGCGGTTTGATTTTGAGTGCGGAAATGGATGGTGAACCCGTTAGTGAGCCTGTTTTTGTGAATGGCAAGCAGGTAGGAGAAACTCCTTTCAACGGTGCCGTTCCTTTATGTGCTAAGGTGGAGATTGGCAAAAACAAGAAAATAGTTGATGTGAAATTGAAGTACAATGAAAAGGTAGAACATAAATTCAAAGGCATATCCGCTAGCCTTGCCAAAGACATAGACAAAGTTTTGAAAAACGTTGCAGATCTTCAAACCAGCGGCAAAACAGAGCTTGGCGGCAGGAAAAACGTTGCAGGTATCCAAACCAGCGGCAAAACAGAGCTTGACGACAGGAGTAATTCATTTACAGATAGTAGGGACGGTAAGAAATACAGAACGGTTATGATAGGTACTCAAACTTGGATGGCAGAGAACCTTAATTACAATGCAAACAGTAGTAAATGCTACGAAAATAAACCTGCCAACTGCGAAAAGTATGGGCGGTTGTATAATTGGAACACGGCTAAAATGGCTTGTCCAAAAGGCTGGCATTTGCCAAGCGATAATGAATGGCAGACCCTTGTGAATTTTGCAGGAGGCAATGGAATTGCTGGAAAGAATCTCAAAGCAAAAAACGGTTGGAACAGCAATGGCAACGGAGAAGATGCTTTTGGTTTTTCGGCTCTGCCTGGCGGCTACAGTAGTTCTGGTGGCAGCTTTGGCAGTATTGGCTACGACGGCAATTGGTGGAGTAGCTCGGAATACAAAGGTAACAATGCCTACAACCGATACATGTACTACAGCTACGAGAAAGTAAGCTACAGCGACGGCGTTAAGAGCAGCTTGCAGAGTGTCCGTTGTCTCCAAGATTAAGAACTGAAAAACAAAATGGGCTTTGCCCAAGGAGAAAAAGGAGTAAATAGTATGAGAAAAAAAGCCCTGATAAAATCGTTGTTTTTTGGCATTCCTGTACTTGCCGCATTTATTACTCTTGCCTGTTTTACGCAAGCAGACCTAGCCGCCTTATATGACCAAGATAACGATGACCGAGCTATTGAGGAAATTTCCGCAGCTATCAAGGCTAAACCTTATGACCAAGATGCTCTGTTTTACAGAGGAATTTTGTATTACGGAAAAAGTGACTATGACAGGGCTATTGAGGATTTTTCCGCAGCTATCAAGATTAAACCTGATGACCACTACGCTCTGTGTATGCGAGGACTTGTGTATGTTTTCAAAGGTAACTATGATAGGGCTATTGAAGATTTTTCAACAGTTCTAAAAATCAAACCTGACCACCGTGCACTTTACGCCCGAGGCAATGCGTATGCCGAAAAAGGCAATTATGACCAAGCTATCGAGGATTTTTCTGCTGCTGTAAAGACTAAGCCCGATGACATCGACACCTTGTACAGACGGGTCTATACCAGATACCTCGGACTCTACTTCAAAAATGTTGCCTGGGTTGACATCCTATACAGACGAGGCTATGCGTATTATAAAAAAGGCAACTATGACAAGGCTATTGAAGACTATAACGCTGCTATAATGATTAAACCAGATGACCAAGATATTCTGAACAGCCGAGAACTTGCGTATTACGCCAAAGCCAACAGCGAACTTTTTAGTGATTTCACTGATAACAGGGATGGCAAGAAATACAAAACTGTTGTGATAGGTACTCAAACTTGGATGGCAGAAAACCTTAACTACTACGCAAGTGGCAGTAAATGTTATAACAACAATCTTGTCAACTGCCAAAAATATGGGAGATTGTATGATTGGAACACGGCTATGAAAGTTTGCCCAATCGGTTGGCATTTACCAAGCAAAGAAGAATGGCAGATTCTTACACATTTTGCAGGCGGTGATGAAGTTGCCGGAAAGAAGCTCAAAGCGAAAAACGTTTGGGATGACTACGAAGGAAACTCTGGCAAAGGTACGAATGATTACGGTTTTTTTGCCTTGCCAGGCGGTTTCGACTCCAGTAACTTGAGCTTCAATTCAACAACAGGTCTTTATAGACACAGCAATTGCAGTGGTTATTTCAGCTGTGTCGGTGACGACGGTAACTGGTGGCTTTCTAGTGAAAGCAATAGCCATAATGCCTATCACATACTCATATTGCCCGAAGATGATGGTGTCCATTATGCCCCCAATGGCATTAAGGACATCTTGTTCAGTGTTCGTTGCTTGCAAGATTTGAATTTTGGAGATAAATCCATAACAACCATAAAAGAGGAATAAATAATATGAAAAAAGCCCTGATAAAATTGCTGTTTGTTTGCATTCCTGCGCTTACCGTATTTATTGCTTTTGCCCGTCTTATGCAAGTAGATTCAGCAAAAACCAATATTGAGGATTTGAAATCAGCGTTGCAAATTGACCAAAATGATACCGAAGCTAAATGGCTTTTTAAAGAAGTCCGACAAAACGATGATAAAGAAATGAATGATATTTATGACCAAGCTATTGAGAATTTTTCCGCAGTTCTCAAAATTGAACCTGATGACTACCAAACCCTATTCAACCGAGGCAATGTGTATAACCTCAAAGGTAATTATGACAAGGCTATTGAGGATTTTTCCGCAGCTATCAAGATTAAGCCTGATTATCAACGTGCCCTATTCAACCGAGGTAATGTGTATAACGTAAAAGGCAATTTTGACATGGCTATTGAGGACTATACCGCAGCTTTAAAAATTAAGCCTGATGACTACGAAGCTTTGTATGGCCGAGGACTTGCGTATAACCTCAAAGACAGGTATAACCTAAAAGGCAATTTTGACAAGGCTATTGAGGACTATACCGCAGCTATCAAGATTAAGCCTGATTACCAATCTGCTTTGCGTAGCCGAGGCAATGTGTATTCCTTAAAAGGCAATTATGACAAGGCCATTGAGGATTATAACGCTGTTTTAAAAATTAGGCCTGATGACTACAAAGCTTTGTATGAACGAGGGGCTGCGTATTACCTCAAAGGCAACTATTACAAAGCTATCAATGACTTAGAAGCGGGATTGAAAATTAACCCAAATGATACCGATGCCAAAGAACTTCTTGAAAAAATCCGCAAAAAAAAGCGGGTGTAAAGAAAGATTTTCTATTTTATCTCAATGAAACTAGGTCTCACATTTGACGATGTTCTTCTCTACCCCGGTGCTTCGGAGATTTTGCCGGCGCAAACCTCCATTAAAACTGAACTTGGAAAAATAAAACTCAACATACCCATTGTAAGTGCTGCAATGGATACAGTTTCAACGGCACCGCTTGCTATTTCGCTGGCTTTGCAAGGCGGTATTTCGGTTATACACAAAAATATGAGCATTGAAAATCAGGCTGCCGAAGTTCGCAAGGTTAAAAGGTGGGAATCTGGAGTTGTTTTGGACCCAATAACCCTAAACGCAGACGAACCCGTTTCAAAAGCCTTTGAAATTTCTGCCAAGCAAAAACTAAGCGGTTTTCCAGTTGTTTCCAAGGGCAAACAACTGGTTGGCATAATAACAGGCAGGGATTTGCGCACAGTTACCGACAGAAGCGTGAAAGTGAAAGATGTTATGACAAAAAAACTCATCACGGCTTCGCCAAAAATTTCGCTGGCAAAAGCAAAAGAAATTTTAAATACAAACCGCATAGAAAAACTATTGCTTGTGGATAATAAAAATAATTTAAAAGGTTTAATAACCCTAACCGATATTTTGAAAAGAGAAATTAACCCCGAAGCCTGCTTGGATTCAAACGGGCAGCTCTGCGTTGGGGCAGCCGTTGGCACAGCAGCAGATACTTTGGAGCGAGCCGCAGGCCTCGTGGAAGCTGGCGTTGACATGCTGGTTGTGGACACAGCACACGGGCACCATATAAATGTGCGCAATATGGTAAAAACACTTAGAAAAACTTATCCAAATTTAACACTCGTTGGCGGGAATGTGGCAACAGCAGAGGGAGTTAGGGAACTTGCGAAATGCGGCGCAGATGTTGTGAAAATTGGAATTGGACCTGGCTCTATTTGCACCACCAGAGTTGTGGCAGGCGTTGGAGTTCCGCAATTCACGGCAATTTTTGAATGTGCCGAAGAAGCGGTGAAACAAAATGTTGGTTTAATTGGCGATGGTGGAATAAAATACTCTGGCGATATTGTGAAAGCCTTGGCAGCAGGTGCGCACGCCGTTATGCTGGGCAGCCTTTTTGCAGGCACAGAAGAAAGCCCCGGAGAAATAATTTTGGCAGATGGTCGCACATTTAAAAGCTACCGAGGAATGGGCTCCATTGGAGCTATGAAAGAGGGTTCTAAAGACCGCTATTTTCAATCCGAGGTTGGAGACGAATCAAAATTTGTTCCCGAAGGCATTGAAGGCAGAGTTCCATACAAAGGTCCGCTCAAAGAATTGGTTTATCAATTAACAGGCGGAATTCGCAGCGGTCTTGGATATGTGGGAGCTGCAGATTTGGCAGATCTCAGAGCGAAAGCTCGTTTTGTGCAAATAACGAGTGCGGGGTTAAAGGAAAACCACCCGCACGATATAACCATAACAAAAGAAGCACCTAACTATAGGGCGTGAGAATATTAAAATGGACTCTTTTCTCGTATCTCCGAACGGACCGCTCAAAGGCGATGTTTGCATCTCTGGTTCAAAGAACGCTGTGCTGCCTGTTATGGCTGCGGCAATGCTTGCAAACGGAATTTCTAAAATAAGCAATGTCCCAAACTTAAAAGACACAAGCACAATGTCTGATGTTTTGCGGGTAATTGGTTGTCGCATAAAAGAAGACAAAGACTGCCTTAGCATAGATTCAAGCGATATAAATCATTTGGAAGCACCTTATGAACTTGTAAAAACGATGAGAGCAAGTTTTTATGTGCTTGGACCTTTGGTTGCCAAATATGGAAAATGTAGAGTATCTTTGCCAGGTGGTTGCGCATGGGGCCCGCGCCCTGTTGATTTGCATTTGAAGGGCTTAGAAGCACTTGGTGCAAAAATAAATGTGACGCACGGATATGTAGAAGCACTTATCGATGGCAAACTTAAAGGAAACACTTTTTCGTTCCCAATAAGCTCTGTTGGGGCAACCGCAAATATTCTCATGGCGGCAACACTTGCAGAGGGAACATCTGTTTTGCAAAATTCATCCATAGAACCAGAAATAACCGCTCTTGCGGAATACTTAACCGGAATGGGTGCAAAAATAAACGGAATAGGAACAAGAACCCTCATTGTAGAAGGAGTTGAAAACCTAAACCCTGGAAATGGGCCAACCATAGCAGACAGGATAGAAGCAGGAACTTTTTTGGCAGCGGCAGCAATAACAAGGGGAAAAGTAAAAGCAACAAATATGGTTCCAGCCCACCAAGGCGCGCTTTTGGAAGTTTTTGAAAGAATTGGCTGCAAAATAACGCAAGGAGATAATTGGGTTGAACTAGATGCAGAAGGATGCGAGCTTTTGCCCGCTCATATTGTGACAATGCCCTACCCCGGTTTCCCAACCGATATGCAAGCGCAACTTATGGCACTTCTTGCAACGGTAAAAGGTACTTCTTCTGTGCGCGATACCATTTACAACGACAGATTCAAGCACGTTTCTGAACTGAACAGACTTGGCGCAGACATTTCCCTCAAAGAAGATACCGCCCTGATAAATGGAGGCGGCGAGCTAACAGGAGCACCAGTGATGGCAAGCGATTTGAGAGCAAGCGCAGCCTTAGTTTTAGCAGGTTTGGTAGCAAAAGAACAAACAGAGATAAGCCGCATTTACCATTTAGACCGAGGCTACGAAAACTTTGAAAGTAAACTCTCCGCCTTAGGCGCTAAGTTGGAGAGAGTGAATGGCTAAAATTTTACGTATAGGCATTCTTTTTATTGCTTTGTTTATTCTGGTTCAGACAACCGGTTGTACTTGTTGCGCATATTTCAACCACGCGTGGAATATGGAACAGGCTTACGAAGAAGCTGGAGTATTAAGGGAAGCAAGGTTAGACTCGCTCCCAGGAGATTCCATTTTGGAAGCAGGCGAAGAAAAAAGGCTCTACGACAGGGTTATAGAAAAAGGCTCGCGCACTGTGGAGAGATTTCCAAAAAATGAAAATCAGGTTCCAAAAGCTGTGTTTATGATGGCAGAAGCTTTTCGCCACAAAAGCGAATGGAAAAAAGCCATTGAAAAGTACGATGAACTTGAAAGATATTTCCCTCAATACGATTCCATACCCAAAGCCGAATACGAGCGCGCTTTTTGTCTTTACAAAAACACCGAATATGCCTTGGCAAAATTTTCTGCGGAGCGTGTTTTAGAAAAAGGTAAACAACATCCTTATCATTTGCAGGCGTTGGAACTGATGTCTATTCTGCAAGAAAAAGACGGCTTGCCAAGCGATGCCATTGCCTCTTTGGAAGCGGTGCTTGCCACGAATTTTGGAACACCTTGGACAAGAGCAAAGGCGAGGATTAGGCTTGCAGATTTATATTATGAACAAAAAATCTATTCAAAAGCCAGAGAGCATTATTTACACAAAGAACTCTCTATTTTGCCAGATTTGGAGAGATACAAAGCTCAAAGCACGGCAATTGAATGTTTGCTAATGCTCAGCGAAGCAAATGCAAAAGAAGCGGCAAAAGAATATAAAAATTTGGCAGATTCTGCCGTATTCAAAGACAAAAGAACTCTAAGCCTAATAAGGCAAGGCGAAATTCTTTTAAGCATAAACGATGAAAAAGGAATTGAAATTTTGAGAGATGCAGCTCATGTAAGACGCAGAAGCGAAACCGCATCAAGAGCATTTTTTGGCATTGGCGACTTCAGGCAAAGAACCAGAAATTATTCAAACGCAATTTTGCATTACGATTCAAGCTACCAAAGCAAATCTGCGAGTAAGTGGGGAAACGAAAGTTATATACGCAGAGTTGCCTTGTTAAGATTATTAGCCTTGAAAGATACCGTAGTGGAACGGCAAAAGAAAGAAAAGCCATTTTTTCCGCAGGAATTTCAAATTGCAGAGCTTTTTCTGCTAAAACTCTCTGAAACAGATAGCGCGCTGGCATTGCTTGCAAAACTTGACTCAGTTTTAACAGACTCGGTATTAAAAGTGAGAGCCACATACACAAGAGCCTTCATTTACGATGAATTCAAAAAAGATACCGCAAATGCCTACCCGCTTTACAGAGCCATAATTGAGAAATACCCTCAAACAGACTATGCAAAACAGGCGCAAGCGAATATGGGTTTGCAGGTAAGCGCAAAAACAAGGGAAGATTTGGCGCACGAAGCATTTTTAAAAGCAGAAGAAACCTTGGTTAACGCTAAAAAAATTCCACAAGAAAAAATTGAAGAAACAGATATCGCATATAAAACCGCAATTTCTCTTTACGATTCAGTTACAATAAAATTTCCCGAAACGCAATTTGCATTGCAAGCTATGTATGTAAAAGCATATATTTTGGCAGAGGAAATAGGCAATTTGGATAGCGCAAGGGTAATTCTCTCAAAACTTAGCAAAGAACACTTTAGAAGCCCTTGGGGTAGGTCTGCATCGGAAAAATTAAGAGGGAAGCTTGCAATAGATGCAAACGATATAGAACGTTTGCGGAATAGAGTTAAAGAGTTTGAGGTTTCAATAAAAGAACAAAGCGAAAACTACTATATTGAAAGCGAAAGAAAAAAGAATGAACCTCCCCCACCCCCCAAACCAGTTGATGACGAAGTTCTGCTAAACGATTATAACACGTTGTACGATTTTAAGTGAATTTTTAACCCACCGTTATAGGTTTGGAGAGTCAAATAGTTTTCCCCCATATTCTCCCAAGGAGGGCACAAAATCACTGCCCCGCACTTGCTAAAATCCTTCTCAATTTTTTTAGCGATTTCTTTGCACAGGTTCTTTTCCTTTGCCATTCTCTTGCCATAAGGTGGATTTATAACCAAAAGGGCGTTTTGGGCAGGGGCAAGGGAAAAAAAGTCCATTTTGCTTATTGAAATGGTATTCAGATAGTCTTTTGCGTTGTGTTTTATGGTTTTTATTGCCTTTTCGCTTTTATCACTGCAAAATATTTCAATATTTTTCCCTGCAAAAGGAGGGGTGGCTTTTTGCAAAAAATTGTTGAAAGCGGCTTCCCTAAATGCGGGCATTTTCATAAAATCAAAATCTCGTTTTAGCTTCACGGAATTGGAGCACCATTTTGCTGCTTCCAAAGAAAACACTCCGCTGCCAGCCATTGGGTCTATTAGTTTTTCGTATTTTGCAAAATCTGCATAAAGCAAAATGCTTGCCGCAAGGCTTTCTTGCAAGGGTGCATCTTCAACCCACCTATCCCCTCTTTTATATAGCGGCTCTCCGCATAAATCCAACCACACAGAACATACATCATCTTTGAATTTCACATTCAATTTTCCGCCAAAATTCACATTGTTTTTTATTCTCTCCGCAACCGCCCCTTTATGATATAATCTGGATTTTTCGCAATTCACATTTATTTTTAATTCGCCCTCTTGCGGCAAATATAATTCCCAGGGAATGTATTTTATTTTTTGTTCAAGTTTGCCAAAATTTTCACAATGAAACTCGGAAATAAGTATTTCAAAACTGCGAGCGCAGCGAGAAAGTACCGCCGCCTGCCAAACTTGTTCCAGCTTTGCCTCAAAACACACCGCTCCGCTTTGTTGCTCGCAAGTGCTTATGCCAAACATTAAGAGTTCCTTTGCAAGTACATTTTCAAAACCGATGTACGCTCCGGCTTTGAATTTGTGCGTTCCGGCTTTTATGTGGAGTTTTATGCGGCGAGAGATGTTTATCCTTTTACCTCTTTAACAACCATCACTCCGCTTTTGTCTGTGCGCGGGTATGCTCGCATTCCTTCGCCACCTTTGCCTTTGTCCAATATTTTAACCAGTTTGCCTTCCAAAGAATAAAAGCAGAGTTCCCAAGGTTCATTTGGAGAATTGAAATAACCGCTGTTCTTTTGTATGCGTCCTCTGTCCCTATAGCTGCTCCCTAAATCTCCCTCTTCTGCCACTTTTAAAGAAACTTCTTTTAAGCTCCAGCCAATGGCATTCCCACCCATATCAAAAGATAAAAGAGCCTCTGCATCATCGGCTTCTTTCATTGTGAATTTCCAACTGTAATCTTGCCAGTCGGTGCTTAAATCTATTATTCTTCCATTTGCATAGGGCAAATACTTTTTTTCGTTTTTCTTTATATTGACATTCAAGGTGCGTGGTGAAATGGCTTTGGCTTTCATATCAAAAATATAAGAAACCCCTTCTTTTAGCGAAACTTTACCGCAAAATTGCAATGACCAGCTTTCTTTACCGGGTTCTAATATTTCAAAATTTATTTCTTTGCGTTCTACTTTTGCAGAAAATTTACCGCTCCAGTCTTCGGCTTTCCAGCCTTTTAAGCCTTTGGAAAAATCTCCGTTTTCAACCAAATTTTTTTTACTCATTTTGTGCACTCCAAGCCTTTGAGTTCAGATATTCTCTGTTTTGCTCGTTTCACAGCAGAAGCTTGAGCCACCTCTGGAGAATCGAAATAATAACGCCGTGGGCTGGAAAAAGCAAAAAATTCGCCGTCTTGCGGATCTCCCATTATCGCTTCTGAAACAGGTGCTGTTCCTTCGGCTTCGCGAAAAACCGGAGCCGAAGCCTCTAAGCCGCCTTGAGGCATAAGCAAATAATTGAGTTTGTATTTCCACTGGTAAACAAGCTGAACCTTTGCATCCCAAACTTTTACATAATCGTTTTTAGCAGTTCCAGAAATTCTTTTTAAATATTCCGTACGCCCATCGGTTGCCGCAACTATTTTAGCTGGATCTGGGAGATTTTGTATGCAACGCGAAAGAGTATCTACTCTCAGCGATGTGTATTGAGCGGGCAAGCCATCAACTTTTACAATAACGGACTTGCTGCTTTTATTTATGTTTTGAGCAAAACAAAACACGCTCGCACAGAGAATTGCAGAAAAAAATCTGATTTTTGTCATAATAGTAATATAGTAAATAAAAACGTCAATCACGCACGCAACGAACACTGAGGAAGTGGCTCTTATCCCCGTATTGATACCACTCGGCAGCATTAGAATTGTAAACCAAGTCTCGGTAATAGGCATCATCGTGATATTCGCTGGCACTCCACCAATAGCCATATTCGCCAGCAAATTTGAATGTCCCAACAGGATAGCCTCTGCCACCGGGCAGGGCAGAAAAACCGTACATATCTTCGCATTGAAATTGATAAGAATCGCCTTTGCCACAACTACGCCACCCTTCTTTCGCTTTCAAACGCTTGCCAGCAATGGAGGAACCTCCAGCAGAATCACTTAGCGCTTTCCATTCGGCATCGCTAGGTATATGCCAACCAGAAGGGCATATACCTCTGTGTTTTTCCGATACTATAGAAACACAATTCTTATGATTACAGGAATCGGGCAATGCCATTGCCGCTGCCCAATTATACAACCTACCATATTTAGCGCAGTAGGCTTCGTCGTCGTTATAACATCTGCTACCGCTCACATTTACATTGAGATTCTCAGTCATCCAACGTTGGTCGCCGATTTTTCCGGTTCCATAACCTGATATGCCATCATCATCAGATGAGCAAGAGATAAGCAACAAAACGAAAAGCATCAACACCATATCACAACTCCTTTACCCTATCCACATAGTTCCTGCCTATGGGGATTACAGTTTTTGCAGAATCGTTCAAAACCACCACGGGTTTTCCGGGGAACTGCCTGCGAATTTCTGCTATTCTGTTTACCGCAATGAGGTTTGCTCTGTGAACTCTAACAAATACATTTGGGTCTAGCTTGCTTTCCAAATTTATCATAGGAGTATCTATTATATATCGATTTTCGTTTGTATATACTGCGGTATATTTTTCATCGCTTTCAAAACGCACTATGTCTGCTATGTTTATTAGCAAGGTGCGGTCTCCTATTTTAACGTGAAGCCTTTGGAGGTATTTTTCGTTTTTATTCTCTATTAAATTTTTCAATTTTTCGTAAAGATTATCGGAATTGTTCCCCTGCTTTTCTGAATTTTCCAAAGCGATCAGTTTTTCAAGAGTTTGCTCAAGCCTATCTTGCTCCACGGGCTTTAGCAGATAATCTATTGCATTTTTTTCAAAGGCCTTTATTGCATATTCGTCAAAAGCAGTTGCAAAAACTATATGCGGAAAATCCTCCTGCGGAATTTTCTCCAAATCTTCTATAAGCTCAAAACCACCCTTTCCGGGCATTTGAATATCCAAAAAAACAGCAAAAGGCTTGTTCTCCTTAATTTTGCTAAGAGCGGAGTCTGCGCTTTCTGCCTCATCTATTTCCAAATCCTTGCCGCTTGCCAAAAGCAACTTACGCATTCTAACCCGTGCAAGAGGTTCATCGTCAACAATCAAAACTTTCATTTTTTCCTCTCCCAAAAAATATAAAAATTATTTTCTATTTTGGTCTCATGAAGAATTTTCTCAAAACATTCTCGGCTTCTGCGCTTGGAACAATGTTTGCTTTTGCTCTATTGTCTTTTTTGTTTGTGTTTTCAATACTTTTGGTAGTATTTTTTTCCAGTTCTAGCTTCAAAAAAGCTCCAGTGGACTCCCCTATTTTAGAAATAAGCCTCAAAGGAATCATAAACGAAAGAGAATCTTACGACCCATTGTCTCTGGCTTTCTTCAATATAGGGCTTAGAAACCAGGGATTAAATGATATTTTAGCCGCCATAAAAAATGCAAAAGAAAACGATAAGGTAAAAGGCATTTATTTAAACCTCGGTTTTGTGCAAACGGGCATTGCCACTATGAAAGAGATAAGAAATGCCCTTATAGATTTTAAAACCAGCAAAAAATTCATAATCGCTTATGGAGAAATAGTTTCGCAAAAAACATATTACGCCGCCTCTGTTGCAGACAAAATTATTTTAAACCCCCTCGGAATGCTAGATTTCAAAGGGCTTGGCGGAATGCATCAATATCACAAAGGTATTTTTGAAAAAATTGGCATTGAAGTTCAAGCCTTTAAAGTGGGAACATATAAATCTTATGTTGAGCCATACACCCAGGAAAAGATGAGCCATAGCGACAGGGAACAAAAAAGCGTTTATTTGAGCCTTTTATGGAAAGAAATATTGAACGCAATTTCTGAAAGCAGAGACATTCCTGCAGATTCCCTAAACCGCTATGCAGACGAATACTTGCTATTTTCCGCACCTGAAAATTTGGTTAAATATGGTTTAGTGGATTCGCTCGCATACAAAATTGATTTTGAAAATTCATTGAAAGAAATGGCAGGAATTGAAAAAGACAAAGATTTGAAATTTTTAAAAGTTATGGATATGCTAGACGATTTTGGTAGTGCAAGCAAAGATAAAATAGCTATTCTCTACGCGGAAGGCGGCATTGTGAGCGATGCAGAAGAGGAATTTTATCCAAGCGGTGAGTCAATCACTGCAAAAACTTATTTAAAAGAGATAAAAAAATTGCAAAAAGACAGCTCGGTTAAAGCCGTTGTGTTCAGGGTAAACTCCGGCGGCGGCTCGGCCTATGCCTCTGACCAAATTTGGCATAGCATAAGGGAGCTTTCAAAGATAAAACCAGTTATTGCTTCTTTGGGCTCTGTTGCCGCAAGCGGCGGATATTATATTGCCTGCGGAGCGAATAAAATTGTTACCTCCCCCGCCACCATAACCGGTTCAATAGGAATTTTTGGGCTTTTCCCAAGTGGCGAAAAACTTGCAAATAAAATGGGCGCATCTTATGATGGAATTGGCACAAATAAAAATACTCTGCTCGGAGAGCAAGTGATAAGCATTCCTTTTTTGGGAGCAGGGATTTTGCCCGCCCGCCCTTTAAACGAAGGCGAGTTCGCTATGTTGCAGGCTTATGTTGAACGCGGATATGATGCGTTTTTGTCTCGCTGCGCAGAGGGGCGAAATATGAACAAGGTCGCTTTGGATTCAATTGGGCAAGGCAGGGTTTGGGCTGGCGCTGGGGCAGTTAGCATTGGGCTTGCAGACACCCTTGGCGGAATTGAAACCGCTATTGAAATGGCAGCGGATATGGCAAATATAGAGGATTATTCCATAGAAGAATATCCAAGAGTCAAAGACCCTTTTGAAAGATTTTTTGAAGAGGCTTTTAGATATGCAAAAGTCAGAAGCCTTGAATTTGTTTTGGGGAAAGAGAATTATGAGGCTGGATTGTTGTTGAAGGCTTTGGAGAATTACGATTATCGACAGGCGATTTTTAATCCCTAGTTGCCACGTTCTCCTTTGTGCTCCAATACATTATCAAAACATCTTCACGAATGGTTTTTGGAACAAAATCAAGTACATAGACATTTTTCTTGGCTGCTTCAATAAAGAATTCCGCTGTCTTCAGGGCTTTTGGCACATATTCAATAGCACTGATATTTTTACTAACCGCTTCTAGGCAGAGCTTAGCTGTCTTGAGGGCTTCTGGCACATATTGAAGCGCAAGGCCATCATTCTCAATAGCTTTGAGGCTGAGTTCGGCATTCCTGAGGGTTTCCGGTACATATTGAAGCGCAAGACCATAACTCTCAATAGCTTTAAGGCTGAGTTCGGTTGTCTTGAATTTTTTTGGTATATATTTAAACGCCTTCTTAACCACTCCAAGGCAAAGTTCCTCCGTTTTTAACTTTTCTGGCACATATTGAAGCGCATGGCTATTACTCTTAACCGCTTCTTGGCAGAGTTTTTTAGTCCTGAGATTTTTTGGCACGTATTGAAGCGCATAGCCATTCTGCTTAACCGCTTCTAGGCAGAGCTTTGTAGTCCTGAATTTTTTTGGAACGAATTGGAGCGCTTGACCATTGCTCTTAACCGCTTCTAGGCAGAGTTTCGCTGTTTTGAGAGCTACTGGCACAAACTCAAGCGCAATACCGCTATGGTTAACTACCGCAAGGCAAAATTTTCGTGTTTTGAATTTTTTTGGCACATATTTAAAGAATTCACTATAAGAATACGGCATATCCGCAACAGCTTTATAGTAGAGCTCCTCAGTCTTGAATTTTTCTGGAACATATTTAAAGGAGCGGGCATCCTTCTCAACAGCTTCATAGCAGAGTTCCTTTATCTTTAATTCTTCTGGCACATATTGAAGCGCAGTGCCACTGCTCTTAACCGCTTCAAGGCACATCTCCGCTGTTTTGAGAGCTACTGGCACATATTGAAGCATCTCGCCATTCTTCTTAATCGCTTCAAGGCAAAGCTCATCATTCTTGAATTTCTCTGGCACATATTGAAGAGCGTCTCCACTACTCTTAACTGCTTCAAAGCACATTTCCGCTGTTTTGAGAGCTACCGGCACATCCCTAAGCATCTCGCCATTCTGCTTAACCGCTTCTAGGCAGAGCGCGGCAGTTCTGAGATTTTTTGACACAAATTCAAGCGCATTGCTATAATTATGTTTTAATCCCTCTAAACATAAATCCTCTGTTTTAAAAGCTTCTGGCACACGTTCAAGTAAAATTGTACCAACTTGCTTAACCGCTTCAAAGCACATCTCCGCTGTCTTGAGATCTTCAGGCACATATTGAAGCATCTCGCCATTCTGTTTAACCGCTTCAAAACATATTTCGCGGGTTATAAGCTTTTTAGGGACAAATTGAAACATTCGGTCATTTGTCTTAATAGTTTTAAGGCAGAGTTCAGTTAAAGAACTCTCTTCTTCACTTGTTAAAACACGAGCTTCAGTTTTTTTCATTTTTTACTCTCCTTTTGTCTATCTGCCAGCAAAACCTCATTTCTACGTCTTTTGAACATATCTTTCATCGCCATAGGTAGTTTCTCAACCTCGGATTCTGGAATTCCTTTCACCTGTTCCGCAGTGAGTTCCAGAATTTCCTTTTTAGTGATGTATGTAAGTTGAATTCCGGGGCCGGCTGCTTGATCTTCTGCAGATTTTGTGTCAATTTTTGCTATGGCTCTCTCCTCCACAACCTCTTTTTCTTTTTTTAACATAGATACCATAGCACAAATCCAAACTATGCAACCAAAGCACATTATAATCGTGACTTGTAGCACTTCTGGAGTTCCAAATAAAAATTCTTTAACCTCCATAATTTGCTCCTGTTTTTGACATAAACTTTTTCCTTGCCATATCCACCGGAATCACAGATACAGCGCACAAAAGCACTATGCCCCACTGATTTAAATTCAAGCCGTAGCAACGGAAAATCTCGCCACCTATATAAACCAATACAATTTGAATAACTACTATTAACCCCAAAATTCTTAGGAAATTTTTGTTGCCACTCAGGTTGTCAAAGATGTTTATGCGGTCGGTGCGGGCGTTGAATGCGTTGAACATAGCCACCATAACAAAAAAGGTGAAATAAGCGGTGTGCATAATTTCGGTACTTTCAAAAAATATTTCTTTGAGTGGTGAAAATAAAAAGAGCAAGCTCAAAAAGGATATCCAAGTAGAATCTACAAATATCGCTTTCCACATATCACCGCTGACTATTGCATCATCGCGCTTTTTTGGGCGTTCTTTCATATAGCGTTCAAGAGCGGCTTCTCCACCCAAAGCGAGTGCGGCAAGGGTATCCATAATCAGATTTATCCATAAAATTTGCATTATCGTAAGCGGATTTTCTTGCCCCAAAAGCGGTGCTATGAAATTGATTAAAACAGCGGAAACATTTATGGTGAGTTGAAAAACTATGAATTTTCTTATATTGTTGAAAATGGTTCTGCCATATAAAATTGCCTTATCTATGGATTTGAAATTATCATCCAAAATCACAATATCGCTCGCCTCTTTTGCAACCTCTGTCCCCCCCCCCATTGCAAAACCTACATCGGCTTTTTTAAGAGCAGGCGAATCATTAACCCCATCGCCTGTCATTCCAACCACATAGTCCAGCTCCTGCGTTATGCGAACTAATCGGCTTTTGT
Organism: Candidatus Fibrimonadaceae bacterium; assembly: GCA_031281345.1. Classification (GTDB taxonomy): domain Bacteria; phylum Fibrobacterota; class Fibrobacteria; order Fibrobacterales; family Fibrobacteraceae; genus Fibrimonas. The sequence goes on along the minus strand of JAITFN010000004.1, from coordinate 33,015 downwards.
CTGCGGGCAAGGCACGTGCCATAACTTTTATATCTTTGATTTTCGCCTTTATTTCATCGTCTGAATAGGCAGCAAATTCATCGGAGGTCAAAACAATATCGCTACCCAACCTCATAAGCCCTGCATCTTTTGCTATTGCAACGGCGGTCTCTTTGCGGTCGCCTGTTATCATAATAACGTTCAGTCCTGCTTCCAAAGCCTCATTTATGGCATCAACAGATTCTGGACGAACCTCGTCTCTAATGCCCATAACTCCAACTAAAATCCAATCGTTTTCCGGTAGAGCATCGTTATTTATCTTTTCTTCCGAAACAGCAAGAGCCACAACTCTAATCGCTCGCACTGCAAGTGCATCTATATTTTTATTTAACTGCTCGTGCCCAGAATATTTCTTTTTTTGCCCATCGCTATCGTAATAGAATTTGCATTTTTCCAAAATTTTTTCTGGCGCACCCTTTATCAGAGTTAGGGAATAATCGCCCTCTATTGAGGTTGCCGAATATTTATTGGTGCTGTTAAATGGAATTTTTCCAGACGTTTTTACATCCACCGCCTCGCCTCTGCTACCAGAAAATGCGAGAACTGCGCGCTCCGTTGCATTCCCGCCCACTATTTTTTTATCTGAGATAATTGAATCTGTGTTTTGGTGAATGGAAAGGGATAGATATTTTTTCAAATCCCCTTTAACATCATCGTAATTTTTATACTCATTTAAATTGCCGTCTATAAATGTAACTACTTCCAGCTTGCCTTTTGTTATGGTTCCAGTTTTATCGCTGAATAAAAAGTTGAGGCTACCCGCAGTTTCTATGCCAGCAAGTTTGCGAACAAGTACGTTGTCTCTAAGCATTTTGCCCATATTCAAAGCAGAAACTATGGAGATCATAAGAGGGAGCCCCTCTGGAACCGCCATAACTATTATCACCACGGCAAGCATAAAGGCGTGCATAATATCGTTTAGCAGTGTTCCCAAGTTTGAGCAATAAGCAGCGATTTGCACGGGGTCAAAATTATTATTCATCACTATATGTTTAAATAACAACGCAAGTGCTATTGATGTGCTGCCAATATAACCGAACTTGCTTATGCTGCGAGCCAACTTGCCGAGTTTCACTTTCAATGGTGTTTCTCTGTCATCGGTGGTTTGAAGTTCTTTGGCTATTTGCCCATAAACGGATTTATCGCCAACAACGCTAACCTGCATAACCGCATTGCCATTGCAAACAACGGCACCTCTGAACACCTTGTGCGGGTGCAGAAAATCCAGCGGAGCATTGTCTTCTTTGTAATCGCTTGGAGCTGCCTTTTTAGTAGCTTCTTTGGATTCGCCGTTTAAAACAGACTGGTCAACTTTTATCTTTCCATCTATTATTATTCCGTCTGCTGGAATTTTATCGCCGGGCTGGAGTAAAACCGCATCTCCTTGAACAAGGTCATCTATATTAAGCTCTGCAATAATGCCATTGCGGTAGGTTTTTATCTTTATTTTAGATGCTTCTTCTTGCAATTTTTGAAATGCGTTTTCGTTTCTGTATTCGGAAAGCGCAGCTACTATGGTGGCTATGAGTATTGCTATTGCTATGCCCACAGGTTCATACCAATCCATTTTTTCGCCAGCTATAACCCCAGTTTGGGTTCCCAGCACCAGCAGCGCATTCACCCCAAGCGCAACCAGCAAAATTTTTATCATAGGGTCGTTGAAATTTTCTTTTAGCTTGTCAAAAAAACTCTCTTTTTCAATTTCAGTTAAACGATTATCACCAAACTTCTCTTTGGATTGAGCCACTTGTGTATCTGTTAAGCCGAAGGTCATTAGGGGTTAATATAGTAAACCTTGATAAACCGCAACCTGCCTCTCAACAATCTTCCCCCAAGAAAAATTCTGCTCTATATGCTCATTTGCACCCAAAACAAGGGATTTTCGCAGTTCTTCGTTTTCTGAAAGTTCTTTTATTGCAGTTGCTATTGCATCCGGATTTTTTTCTGGGATGAGCAAACCCGTTTTTTTGTCTATAACAACATCGGGAATGCCGCCAACATCACTTGCGATTATCGGGAGTCCATATTGCGCGGCTTCTATCAAAACAACACCTAAACCCTCGGTATCTCCTTTGAAATCTATAATCGCTGGCAAAATAAAACAATCAGCATTTTTATATTCCCTTTCAAGGTCTTCAGTTGAAAGTTTCCCTAAAAATACAACCTGCTCCGGTGCATCTTTGGTCGCTTGCTTTTTCAGTTTTTCGGTCAAATCTCCTTGCCCTGCTATGCGAATTTCAAACTTTGCACTATCCAGCGATGCCGCTGCTTTAATCAAATATTCTATTCCTTTGCGCTCAATGTGGCGGCCAACAAAAAGAACCTTGAATTTGCTTTGAAAAGCTAATTTATCGCGTTTGGTGCACACTCCCAAGGTTGTTCCATAAGGAGAAATTTCAACTTCCCTATTGAAAATTTCCTTTATTTTTTTTGCAGTAAAAGAACTATTTGCAAAAATTAAATTCGCCTTTTTTATGAATATTTTTAGTATTGGCTTAATCCATTTTTTCTTTTTCACAAGCAAAAGTTCTGCTCCGTGAAAATTTAAAACAACTGGAATTTTGCAGAAAAATGCGGCAAAGTATGCCATAAAAGCGTGCGGAAAGGGCCAGTGAACGTGCATAATTTCTGGCTTTAGTTTTAAACACAAAAACAATGCTTTAATGGAACCAGAAATAATGTATGGAATTGCAAGCAACTGCAAAAATGGATTTTTAGATATTTTAGACGGTGCCCCTTCATCGTGGGTTAAAAATTCCAAACTTGCTGGAGCATATCTGAATCTGTAAACAGGAATTCCATCTATGCTGTGACTTTTAAGACCTTTGTATGCAGGTGCAAGAAGTACTGCTTCGCAATTATTCTTTTTTAATTCCCGCAAAGAAATTCTGAGCCAGGGAACTTCCGTATCTGCATCAAAACGGGGATAAACCGAAGATAAAACGAGAATTTTCATTATTTTACAAAAAATTCTTTTGGTGGATATTCAGCGTAAATTATTCCTTCCCATTTTCGCATATCAAATAATGTTTTGGCTTCCACTTCGTTGCAAAATCTGTTCCAACCCGGATTTTTCTCACCCACGCCTATAACAGAATCCACAAACAAAAAACCTATCCCGTCATTTTCATTTAAAAAACCGCACAAGTCACTACCTCTCTTTTGTGTTGAAAGAGATTCAAAAAATACCTTCCAAAATTTCAAACGGTCATCTGTTGAGGGCAATTCCCTATGAACAACGCTAAACCTTATTTCCACATAAAAAAACGGAGATTGTTCTAAAACCGAATAAACCAATTCATCGTGTATGCGCTTGGTGAAATATTCCCAAGCATACACAAAAACTTTGTCCTTGTACTTTCGTAAAATCAAACTCAATTCTTTCGGCAACATTGCAAAAATATACTTAAATTTTTTTGAGACTGCTGGATTAAATAATTCTTTTTTATACTTTTTCTCAAATCCTCCGGTCTTGGCAATAATCCAAAATTGAAATTCATAGGTTGGAACTGCTCATTTGGAGCAGTTATGGCTTCTACCAATACCCTAATGCAAGTTCCATTTGGAAGAAACTCTACCTCCCTGCCGTGCAAGTGATTTGCTATGTTCCAAGCTGCATACCAGCCAGTGGCTATGGCTTCTGTATAGCCTTCGGCTCCGGTAATTTGCCCTGAAAACCACAATGGCAAAGGGCTATCTGCTAACTTCAAAGTTTTGTCCAAAAGTTTTGGACTTTCTATGAATGTGTTGCGATGCATACAGCCAAGCCTTGCAAATTCTGCGTTTTTTAAAGCTGGGACAAGCCTAAAAATTTCTTTTTGGCAGTTCCATTTGAGCCTAGTTTGAAAACCCACCATATTGTAAAGCGTTTTTTGCGCATTTTCTGCGCGAAGCTGTATAACAGCGTAATGCTTGCCAAGCCCAACGGGGCGCATTGGCCCAAAGCGAAGGGTATCAATTCCACGCCTTGCCATTTCTTCTATGGGCAGGCAACCTTCAAACAATTCCCCTTTTTCAAAAGGTTTTTCTTCTACGCTATCTGCCTCTTGCAGTCTTTTAACGAATTCCAAATATGTTTCCTTGTCCAGCGGGCAGTTTATAAAATCGGCAGAACCCCCTTTTTCGTAGCGGTTCATGGCATAAGCCAAAGAATGGTCTATGGAATCGCTCTCTATAACCGGTGCCACCGCATCAAAAAAATGCAAAAATTCTTTGCCTGTAATTTTTTTTATTTGCTCCGCAAGTGCCTCGCTGCAAAGCGGACCCGCAGCCACAAGCGTTGGAATATCGGAATTCAAATCTGCGCATTCCTCTGGGTGCAAGGTTATTTTTTTGCTCCCTGCCATTAAACGCTCTATTTCTTTGCTAAAAATTTCCCTATCCACGGTTAGAGACTCCCCTGCCGGAACCCTTGCTTTTTCTGCTGCCTGCAAAAGAAAACTGCCGAGCATTTTAAGCTCATTTTTCAAAAGCCCGTGAGCACTTGTGAGCTGGGTTCCTTTAAAACTATTGCTGCAAACGAGTTCCGCCAAATTACTTGTTTTGTGAGCCGGAGTTTTGCCCTCCCCTTTTCGCATTTCGTACAAATCCACATTGAACCCTCTACAAGCGAGCTGCAAAGCTGCCTCACACCCAGAGAGCCCTCCGCCTATTATTCTTAATGTATGCACGACTGAGGAATTTCTTGCATGGAATCTTCCCAAAATTTTGCCAAGCAGTTGTGCAAAAATTCCTTTGAAAAATGCAATCCATCGTAGTCAACGCCGCGAACTATTATGTCTTCTATAAAGCGTTCTGGAACCATTCTGGTTCTGTATGAGCGGAGCAACAAGCGGTAAGCGTCTGCATCAAAGGCATTTCTTTCGTTTTCGGTTAAGTATGGCATTGAATAGTTTGAGCGTGGGGGCCAGTTTTCTATTAGCCAGTTCATAACCCTGTCTGACTTCTTTTTGTCCAAAAAATTGAGCTCATTTTTCAAATTTGTCCAAGAAACAGAGCCTATGGCACTGGGTTTCTTTTTCATAGACTCACTTTCTATGAATTTCATTGCAACATTATAAGCGTTTTTCAATGGTAGAAGAGTTTTATCCATAAGGATAATATAGTAAATTTGCTATATTTCCCCTGTGCAATTTATTCTAATTATTATACTTTTGTTCTCCACCTCTTTTGCAGAAGGCAACATAGTTCGTTTGAGCAGAGACGAATTTGTTGAAACTGCCCTAAAAACAGACCCTAGATACAGGGAAAGCAAAATGGCACTGATAACAAAAGAAAACAAAATAGAACAGGTAAAGGCAGCGGCATTGCTCCCTAAATTTGAATTTTCAATGCTCACAGGGGTTGTACCTGGATTAAAAAAAAGCGTTGATGATTATGGCGAAGCCACCAAATTATGGGATTTTACTCAAATGGGACCTTTTTATGGAATGATAATACAGGCGGCACAGCCTTTGAATTACGGGCAGCTGCAACTGGGATTAAAAGCCACAAAAGCGGATTTTCAACAGAAAAAAATGGAACTTGAGGGAAAGGAATACTACAAAAAAGTTGAATTCCTAAGCTATTATTACGGATATTTGCTTGCAATGGAAATGGACAAACTTGCTCAAGACGGCAACAAGCAATTGCGCAAAGCCGCAGACAAACTTGAAGAAGCCCTTGACGACGACGAGGAAGGCGTTTCGCAAATGGATTTGCTGGAATTAAAAGCTGGTTTTTTTGATATAGACAAAGCTGTTTTAGACGCAAAATCTGCTCTGAAAAAAGTTGGGCTTGCAACAAAATTTGCCCTTGGATTGCCAGATTCCGTTTCATTTGAACCTCTAGACGAACAGCTATCTGCAACAAACGATTTTGTGCCAAGTTTGGATTCTCTAAAAAAATGGGCATACACTCATCATCCAGATATTCGCAGGCTGTCTTTTGGCTTAGAAGCTACAAGTATGCAAATGGAATTGGCTGCTGCCAAACTTGCCCCAGAATTTTTTATAATGGGAGAATTTGAATATGCTAAATCGTGGGCAGGAGACCGTACCAAACTTTCAAAAAATACCTTTGCTCAAGATCCGGTGAATAAACTGAGCGGAGCGTTTGGCATTGGCGTAAGGTATAAATTGAACTTTTGGAACCAGTGGGAAAGCTACAGGAGCGCACGCACAGACTACCGTATTTTGCAGCAAACTCAAAGCTATGCGCACAACGGAATTGAATTGCAAATAGAAGAAAAATACGAAGATTTTTTGGTTGCAAAGGGCAAGCTGGAAAGCGCAAGAAACTCCCTTAGGGCAACGGAAGGAATGCTAAAAGGAGCCGCACTTCAATACGAAATAAATCCCGGTAAAGCCTCTGGGCTTTTGGCAAGCGCATACAAAAAAAACCTGCTTATGAAAAAGGATTACTATTTTGCAGTTTATGATTACAATATGGCAGTTGCCAAGCTACTTGCGCAAGCTGGTTATTAGCCTGCTGTTTCTTTTTGCCTATTCTGAGGCATATGAGGAAATTCCAAATCAGGCCACAATTCCCCTGCCAAATCAAGGTATAATACAAAGCAGTGGTTTAACCGCTGGAATGGGATTAGGCTATTTGAGCCGCACAGGTTGTAAAAATTTATGGACATGGACCATACAAGGAAATTATTTTTACAATTCCTTTATATCTGCTGGACCAAGCCTCAAATTTTTGGGAGGAAATTTAGATTCTGCAAATAATCTTGTAAATCAAAGATATTCAGCAAATCTAAGATTTATACATATCCAAGAAAAATACGCTGTATTTATAGGTCCCGTTTTTTCTTTTGACAATACAGATTTAAATGCTTTAAGAAACGAGTTTTCGCATATAGGAGAGGGCCAAGGAACTCCAACTAACCTTGAATGCAAAGAATTATTTGAAAAAACTGGTTCAAGCATAGGATACCATAGCGGAATGGGTTTTTTGATTGCACCAAATTGGGGCCTTACTATAGGGCATAGTTTTGATTGGATGCTGACAGGTAGCCAAATAGTCTCATTCAGTGCGTCAATAGCTTATAATTTGCGAGAGCATTTTGAAAAATTTACAGAAAACACTAAAAACTGTTGGGTGTCTCTTGAATATTCAATTTCTCCAAATCAAAGCAAAAGCAATACTCACGGTCTTATTCTAGGGATAGTACTGGGGTTTTAATGGCTTTTTTTATTCTTTTGAAATCCAATTTATTTCCCAAAGCTCTGTAGCCGCGAATTTCGCCAAGTTCTGCTAAATTGTACTCTTTGCCGTCAATTTGAGCAACGGGAATTTCATCGTCAAAAAACAAAACCATAGAACTATCTGGGCTATCGGTTAAAAGCGAAAATTCCACAGTTTGCGGTGCGGTATCTAAATTAAACCTTTTAAGGCAATACTGGGAACTAATGCCATCAAAATATAAAAGGGTGTATATTGTTGAAGGCTCAAAACGACCGATATAAGATATTTGCTGCCCAACCAAAATGGTATCGCTTGCTTCGTAAATTTTTGCCATTCCATTTTCTTTAAGCACAAGAAGTTTATCGAACTTGCCAAATTCACCGAGGCTCTCGCCCTTGTTTGCAATGCTCACAACTCCAGAAAGCTGGTCAAAAAATAATTCCATATCGCCAAGTGTGCTTGCGCCTTTCTTTGATATTTTAACATTTTTAACCGCATATTTGGTAACCATATTTCCAATGGCATCTCTGCCCTTCACAAGGGTTTCGGAAAAATCCACGGGGATTTCCAATTTTGTCCTCGGTCTTGGTTTCAAGAAAACAGTAACGCTTTCTGCCTCGCCGTTTGGATTTGAAGATAGATACAATATTTTAGAACCCGGCGCTCCCTTGCCCATTGAATATGCTTTTTCCCTTGTTATGCCGCCTACATTAAAGCGTTTAACATAAGCAGGCCCGTCTTTGCCTTCTTGGTAAATTGCGTTGTAAATTCTGCGCGCATCGTCTTTGTTGAATTTTTCCACAAGCAAAATATCCTTGCCTATAAAAGCCTTGTCCGAAGGCTTGAACACCTTGAACATTCCATCTTGGCAAAATGCTATTAAATCATCGTATTCCGAAACATCAAATAAATATTCCTCTTTCTTTAACCCTGTACCCACAAATCCCTCTTTGCGGTGAACATATAATTTTTGGTTGGACAGGGCAACGTGAATAGCACTCACTTTTCCAAACTCCCCTATTTGCGATTTACGTTCCCTGCCTGTACCATATTTTTTGAGCAACTCTTTAAACCAATTCACTGCGTAATCTGTTAAATGTTCTTGGTGGTAAAGAGTCTCTTCAATTTGTGCATCTATTTCTTTCAACAATTCGTTTGCTTTTTTCTGGTCAAAAGAGGATATTCTGCGTATTGGCATTTCTGCAAGTTTCAAAACATCTTCTGTTTCCACTTTGCGGCGCAATTTTTTCACATAAGGCTTTAATCCAGCATTTATCAGCTCAACCATTTCTTCTTTGCTTTGCGCCTTTTTAATAACCTCATAAACTTCTTTTTCTATGAAAATTTTTTCCAAACTTATCAAATGCCAGCGTTCCTGCAAATGATGCATTTTGTTTTTCAATTCCCATTCCAAAAGGGATTTTGTGTGTTGCGCACTTTTCTTTAAAATTTCAGTTGAACCGAGAAACTGGGGTTTTTCGTCCACTATAACGCAATTATTGGTGGCAATGGATTTTTCGCAATCGGTAAAAGCATAAAGAGCATCTATAACCGTTTGCGGGTCGCTGCCGGGCTGCAAATACACAACAAGCTCAACAGAGCCGGAGGTATGGTCGTCAACTTTTTTGATTTTTATTTTACCCTTTTCGTTTGCCTTTGTTATGCTATCTGCAAGGCTTGTGGTTGTGGTTCCAAAGGGAATTTCCCTAATGACAAGAGTTTTGGAATCCAGTTTCTCTATGCGTGCCCTAACTTTAACGCGACCGCCGCGAAGACCGTCGTTGTATTGGCTTGCATCTATTATCCCACCGCTTGAAAAGTCCGGGTAAATTTCAAATTTTTTGCCCTTCAAGGCTGCAATGCTGGCTTCACAAAGTTCGCAAAAATTGTGAGGCAAAATAGTTGTGCTCAAAGCAACCGCAATGCCCTCTGCACCCTGAGCCAGCACCAGAGGGAACTTCACAGGCAGGCAAACAGGTTCTTTGCTCCGGCCATCGTAGTTTGGAACCCACTCGGTTGTTTCTGCATTAAAAAGCACTTCAAGCGAAAACTTAGAGAGCCTGCCTTCTATATATCGAGGCGCAGCTGCAGAATCTCCAGTTGTGGGATTTCCCCAATTTCCCTGAGTTTCCAGTAGCAGTTTTTTTTGCCCCATATTCACAAGGGCATCTCCAATAGAAGCATCTCCGTGGGGGTGATATTGCATAGCACGGCCTACTATATTTGCCACCTTGTGCATTCGTTCATCACTTTTGTTCATTTCCCATAGCGTGTGCAAAATGCGCCTCTGCACGGGTTTTAGGCCGTCTTCGTAATAAGGCACGGCACGGTCTAAAATGACGTAGCTGGCATAATCCAAAAACCAGTTTTCGTAAAGATTTTCTAAATGATCAGGCATTGGAGTGAATATAGTAAGTGCAAATCAAACTTTTTCAGTATTTTCTATATTCAACTGTATGTTTTATACCCCCTTTTTTTTCGTAGGGAACGGGTTCTTTCTGCTTAGCAGGCGGGAGAGCCTTTGGTAGAGGCTAGTTTTAAAAAGGAGAGGGCTGTAGCGTGAAGCATATTTTCATAATAGGCTCCAAGGGTTTGCCTGCTCGTCACGGCGGTTTTGAGACATTTGTTGAAAATTTAACGGCAAAAAAGAAAAATGAAAACATTCATTATCATATTTCTTGCTTAAATTCTGTTGAAAAAAACTTTGAGTATAATGGAGCAGATTGCTTTGGCATTAATGTTCCAAATTGGTTTGGCGATGCAAAAGCCGTTATTTACGATATTTTGGCTTTAAATAAATCCATTGAATTCATAAAGCAAAACAATATTCAAAACGCGGTGATTTACCTTCTCGCCTCTCGCATTGGTCTGTTCATTTCTTTATTCAAAAAGAGATTACAGAAAATAGGCATAAAACTGCTGGTAAACCCAGATGGTTTAGAATTCAAGAGAATGAAATACAGCGCCTTAATAAGGCGTTATTGGAAAGTATCGGAAAAATATTCCGTGAAGAATGTGGATTTGGTTATTTGTGATTCAAAAGAAATTCAAAAATATATTGAAAATGAATATGCAAAATTTAAACCAAAAACAAAATTCATAGCTTATGGAGCAGACTTGGCAGCGTCTCAAATAAGCGATGACGATTCGGAATTACAAAATTGGTATAGCAAGAACAATATAAAACCAGGCGAATTTTATTTGATTGTGGGCAGAAATATTCCAGAGAATAATTTTGAAACTATAATCAGCGAGTTCGACAAAAGCAATTCGCAAAAAAAACTCATCATAATCAGCAATATTAAGCAACAATTTAAAGGCAAGGCAATTTTTTCTGGAACTTTGTATAACCAAAAAATGCTCAAAAAAATCAGGGAACAGGCATTCGCATATATTCACGGCCACGAAGTAGGTGGCACAAATCCCTCTCTTTTGGAAGCATTGGCAAGCACAAAGCTGAATTTGCTTTTGGACGTTTGCTTTAACAAAGAAGTTGCAGGAAATGCGGCTTTGTATTGGACAAAAGAAAAAGACAATTTGGCAAAATTGATTGACAATGCAGAAAAAATGCAGGAACAGGAAATTGAGAATTTTGAGAAATTGGCGAAAGGCAGAATTGAGAGCGAGTATAGCTGGGAGAAGATTGTGGGAGAGTATGAGAATATGTGGGGAAAACAAGAAGGCGTATGAAAGTATTGGCAATACATAATTTCCATAGAAAAAATTCGGCTAGTGGTGACGACAATGTTTTTAAAAATGAGACGAAACTCTTGGAAGATAATAATGTGAAAGTTACTCGTTATTTCGTTTCCAACGACCAATTTGATGATGCTGGAGTAATAGGAAAAATAAGAATAACTTTAAGTATGCTGTGGTCAAGAAAACATTATAAAAATGTAAAATCTTTGATAATAAAAGAGAAGCCAAATATAGTTCATATTCATACATTTTTCCCTCTGCTTTCACCTTCTATTTTATACGCCGCTAAAGAAACAGAGTGCAAGGTTGTTGCCACATTGCATGATACTCGTTTTATATGCCCGTGTGCTACTTCGTTAAGAGGAACAAAATTGTGCAATGATTGTGGTGATGGACGTTTTCTCAGGATGGTTAAATATAAGTGTTATAAAAATTCAAAATTGCAAAGTGCTATTGTAGCTTTCGTTTTTTTGTATCATAGAAAAAGAAAAACTTTTTACAACCAAATAGACCGTTATATTTGCCTGAACGAAAATCAAATTCAACTACTTGTCAATATAGGGTTTGACAGAAAAAAGATTATAAAAAAATATAATTTTGTGCCAGATACTGCAATTGATGATAATTATTCAATCCATATAGAGATACCTGAGCGATATGCAGTTTTTTATGGTCGTATAGGTGAGGAAAAAGGTATTCATCTTTTAATGAAAATATGGGATAAATTGTGCGATATACCATTGGTGGTTATGGGTGGAGGACCTTTGCAAGATGATTTTTCTGAATGGGCTAAAAATCAAAAACAGGTATTCTATTTAGGGTATGTGCCACATAATGAATGTATGCAGATTGTAAAACAAAGTGAATTTGTTGTATTCCCGTCAATTTGGTATGAAGGTTGTTCTATGACAGTAATTGAAGCAGAATGTTTTGGAAAAGCTTTGGTTGTTACGGATCTTGGTTTTTCTGCAGAGGCTATTGAAAATGGATATAATGGGTTAAAAATTCCGCTTGGAGATGTAGAATGTTTTGTGACGGAAATAAGAAAATTATGGAATTCGCCAGAACTATGCAAAAAAATGGGGTTAAACGCCAGAAAAGACTATGAGGCAAAATATATGCCTGAAGATAATATTAAGCAATTAATTTCTATTTATGAGAATTGTGAAAATGCCTAAAATTAGCATAGTTGTACCTATATTCAACTCAGAAAAATATTTGGATAATTGCATACAATCTCTTGTAGCTCAAACCGAACCAGAGCTTGAAATAATATTGATAAATGATGGTTCCACGGATTCTTCGGGTTCCATAAGCGATGATTGGGCAAAAAAAGATTCTAGAATCAAAATTATTCATAAAAAGAATGAGGGGGTTACCATTGCCCGCAAAACCGGAGTAGAGCATTCAGTTGGCGATTGGATTTGCTTTGTGGACTCTGATGATGAAATCCCAAAACAATCTATATATACATTATATAAACATATCAGAGATGATGTTGATATGATTATTGGAACATTGGAATACAATGGATATTTCAAGGTTTCTCGTAAATACAATTATGAAGAGCAAAATGCTTTGCAATACTTGAAATCTATATTAAAGAATAAAGTACATAGCGGACCATTTGCTAGATTGATACGCAAAAGCCTTTTTGACGATTACACTTTTGATATACCGCCAAAAATTACACGTGGCGAAGATGTAATTATGAACATACGACTAGCGCAAAAAACTAGATTGGTTATTCTTTTGCCAGATACTGTTTATAACTATATATGGCATCCGGAATCAGCTTCATCAATAGATTATTCTTTTAAGAGTTCTATTAATTATGAAATTTTCTGGCACCGCATGATTATGCAGTCTATTAACCGTGATTACAAAAAAAAAATAAAATGGGCTATAATATATTTCTATTGCAGGCAGTTATACTGGCTTTTACTTAAAAAAAATTTTATGCTATTAAAAAAGAAACTTGAAAAATAGGTACGTATGAAAAAATTTTTGTTTTCTATAATTACCGCCTGTTTAAACTCGGCAAAAACTATAGGAGAAACTATAGAAAGCTTGCAAAGTCAAGATATAAGTCCAGATTTGTATGAGCACATTTTTATAGATGGTGCTTCACAGGATAACACCCTTGATATAATCCGGCAAAAAGCAAAGGGAAATGTTGTAATTGTTTCTGAAAAAGACGATGGTATTTACGATGCTTTCAATAAAGGCATTAAATTAGCCAAAGGAGATTTCATTTACTTTTTAAACTCAAGCGATACTTTAAAATCAAATGATGTTCTTTCTTTTGTGAAAACTGAAATAGAAAAGCAACCTAACACCGAACTCATATATGGTAAAGTAGCTTACATAAGAGACAACGGCACAGTAAGAAATTTAACTGGAAAGCAAATTACTCCAGAAAATTATTGGAACCCAATGGAGTGTATCTGTCATCAGGGATTATTTACAAAAAAATCATTATTTGAAAATATTGGATTATTCAAACTTCATATTAAAGGTGGGATAGCAGATAGAATTTGGCTTATAGATTATTTTCACAAAGAACCAAAGGGTGTAGTATTTATAGATAAGGTTATTGCTAATTTCCATGCTGGTGGTTATGCTGAAAGTCATGCTTTTGAAGCAGCTTTAGAAAATTTTATTTATGTTAAGGATAATTTGTGTTTTTCGGAGAAAGTTAAAAATTTCATTGGTTTATTTAGGTGTTTTTTGCTGATTAAAATTCTTAAAGCTCATAAAGATACGTGGTTCAGGCGGCTCTATAGAAAATTACGGTATGGTCAGTGAGAATATATTTTCTATCTTATATACGTTGAAAGATGCTTTTTTGGAGATTTATGTGAAACTGTGTTTTTTACTTAATTATTGGCCTCATTACGGTGGAGCAGAACTTGTTACTAGAATTTTAGTGAAAGAATTTTCCAATAAGGGAAATGATATATATATAGCTTATTTTCAGGATTTTGGCGTTGATTGTAATTTAAATTATCCACAGATAAAATTACCAGATAAAATTAATTTTGATAGTATAGAAAATATAAATATTTTGAACAATTTTTTAAATACTAACAAAATTGATATCATTATATGCCAATTTTGGTATCTTGCCCCTCTTGCCAATGCAAGTAGAAAAGGAATTTCGGCAAAATTAATTTATTGCCATCATTTTCCATTGATAATGCCATTAACAAACAAAAAAAAATTTAAAATATTCTATAATTTGCTTAATTTTATAAGAGATAAAAGGAGCGTGTATAGGCAAGTTTTAAGAATATATAAAATATATACTTATGTTGATGCGCTTATTTTATTATCATACGAATATATAAAACAATATGAAAATTTTTTTTGGAATAGAAATTTTAAGAAATTACATGCAATTTCAAATCCCTCTCCTTATGTTTCAACAGAACAAATAAATTTTAACAAGAAAGAAAATTTCTTGCTTTTTGTAGGAAGAATAGATGAACCTGTAAAAAGAATATCTTTAGTAATTGAACTTTGGCGTATTATTTGTAATAAATATCTTGACTGGACTCTTCTAATAGTTGGGGATGGCCCAGATTTAGAAAAAACAAAAAAAAATGCTGAAAGTTTGCCAAGAGTTCAATTTGAAGGATTTAAAAATCCAGATGAATATTATACCAAAAGTTCAATTTTATTAGTGACAAGCGAATTTGAAGGTTTTGGCATGGTTCTTATAGAAGCGCAAAATTTTGGTTGTGTCCCTGTGGTTATGAGTAATAGCCATGCTTCATTGCCAGATATTATTCAAGATGGAGAAAATGGCCTTATTGTTCCTAATAATGAAATGGAAGTTTTTGTAGAAAAAGTTGAGTTGCTTATGAATAATCAAGATTTGCGAGAAAAAATGGCTAAAAATGGAATAGAAAGTGTAAAAAAATTTTCCATAGAGAATATTGTTGAAAAATGGGAAAAATTATTTGGAAAATTACTAAAATGATTAAACTGTCAATAATTACAATAAACCGCAACAACGCAAATGGTTTAAAACAAACTCTTGCAAGCGTTGCAGAACAGACTTTTAAAGATTTTGAACATATTGTTATAGACGGAGCTTCAACAGATGATAGCGTTGATGTAATAAAAAAATTTCCGCATATAGCATATTATGTAAGTGAATCAGACAACGGACGTTATGATGCGATGAATAAGGGAATAAAACAGGCAAAAGGCGAATATTGCCTATTTTTAAATAGTGGAGATTATTTAGCATCGCAAACAGTATTGGAACAAGTTTTTTTGAACTCATTTAACGAAGACATTATATATGGTAATATTCTATTTAAAAATTTAGAAGGAAGTATTCAAAAAATTGCGAAGCCAAAAGATTTTTCCATAAGTTTTTTTATCGAAGATACTTTTGGTCATCCATCAAGCTTTACGAAAACAGAGTTGCTTATTAAACTTAAAGGTTATAGAACAGATATGTCTATTGTATCAGATTGGGCATTTTTTTTAGAAGCTATTTACGTATATGGAGCAAGTTATAAGTATCTTCCAATTTTTATTTCGGTATTTATAACAGATGGAATATGTTCAGACACAAATAATATACCTTTAATTCAAGCAGAGCGCGAAAAAGTATGGAAAGATTTATTTCCATACACCTACAAAGATATTTTGCGTATAGTAGAATTAGAAATAGAATTAAAAAGGGTATATAAAATACCTGGAGTGAAATTCATAATGAAATACGTTTATCCGTTGTATAAGAGATTGCATGGAACTTAATTCAAACAAGGGGTCTATACTAACGGCTATCCTTATTTCGCCTTTGCCAAATTTGTATATTATACAAATGATGGAAATTGTTCGGTTGGCGATTTTTAAAAAATACAAGGAGGCAAAATGAAAATTTTTGCGCTATATCTTCCTTGGTTCAGCGAAGTAGAAAAAAATAAAGATACGGGGAAGATTCTAGAAGTCCTGGAACGAGATTTTGGTTATAAGGGTCAAATTTTTGGAATAAAAAAAGGCAATCCTGCTAATCGTAAACCCAATTTAGAGGCAATAAAATTTATAATAAAAAATGCCAGAAAAATAGATGTTTTGCAATTTTATCACGAGCAAACTAAAGTTATTGCATTTTTATATAAAATGTTAAATCCTAAAGGTATTGTATATGTGAAAACGGATAGAAATCTACTGGCTTTACAAAAGTCAATGCCTGAGAAGGTAAAACTTAAACACATTTTATTCAAACCAATTTATAATTTTTTTAGGCCGAATTTATATACTATTGAAACTACCGCTTGTTATGAATTACAAAAAAAACTTATTCCTAAAATGGCAAATAGATTGCAAATTCTCCCAAACGGCATAGATTTTCATCAATTGAAAGAACTTGGTTTTGAACATCCTAAAAAAACAGACAAAGAAAACATAATAATAACTGTTGGGCGTATAGGAGCATTCCCAAAAAATAATGAAATGATGTTAGAGGCTTTGAATGGTTTAGATTTGAAAGATTGGAGATTTGTTTTGATTGGACCTATTTATGATGAAACAAATATCAAATTTGATATAGAACAGTTTTATTTGAACAATCCTAGTCTAAAAGATAAAGTAATTTTTACTGGTGGTATATATGATAAGAAAGAACTTTATTCTTGGTATAAAAAAGCAAGTGTTTTTTGTTTAACAAGCGAGTGGGAAAGTTGGTGTTTGTCATTGAGCGATGCTATTTATTTTGGTTGCGAAATTATAAGTACAAATGTTGGATGCTTTGATGATATTACAAACAATGATTTTGGTTATAAAATAGAAAAAGCGAATGATTTGCGAATATTGCTGGAGAAAATTGTCAATGGACAAATCAACACATTGCAAAATTTTGAAAAAATAATTGAACGCAGCAAAGAATTTGATTGGCATTCTATTTGCGGTAGATTAGATAAAATGTTGGAGGAATGTAGATGAAAAAGATTTTCAAACAGGTAATTAAGAAATTCTCACATTCGCTCGAACTTAATTTAAAGCAAATGCTTCGTAAAAATGGAACTTTGGAATATGCAAAATATTTGCCATCAGAAAAAGAATTTGAACAAGAAATTCAAAATTTACTTTTGCAGAAAATTCCTTTTCCAATGTATCCTTATGAATGGACAAAAGATTATATTAGAAAGAAAATGGGTTATCCTGGATATATGGGTATCTCTAAAAATTTTTCAATTGGTAAAGGTGAATTGTGGTTTGCAGAATATAATAAAATGCGTTTGTATTTTCCCGATAGTGTTTGGTATCATTCAGGTAAAAATAATTATGATTATATTTTACATGAAATGAGTGTTACTGGAATGGAAATGGACTTACTTTCGCCACATCGTTATGTTACAAAAGAGAATAAAATGTGGGGAACGATGGATAGAAATGAAAATAAAATTCCTGAAGAACCTAGATTTTGTATAGAGAAAGGCGATATTGTGCTTGACATTGGTGCAAGTATTGGTAACTTTGCTAGAAGTATAGTTGAAACTGCAGGGCATATTTATTTATTTGAATCTGATAGTTCTTTTAATAAAGCTTTAGAATTAACGTTCAAAGATTTTAAGGATAAAGTTACTATAGTAAATAAGTTTATTTCTGATGTTGATACAGAAAATTCCGTCAGATTAGATACTTTTTTTAAAAACAAGCAGGTAAATTTTATTAAAGCAGATTTGGAAGGGTCGGAACAAAAAATGTTAAATGGAGGAAAAAACTTATTTACAGAAAGAACAAATATAAAATGTGCTATTACAACTTATCATAAACCAGAAGATGCACAAAATTTTAAAAATTTCTTTGAAAATCTTGATTATGAAACAAAATTCACGAATGGATTTTTATTTGTGCCGGCAAATAATAATTGGCTACATTCGAGTTTTCTGAGAAAAGCTGTTATTAGAGTATTTAAATCAGAGGGTGCGTAATATATGTTAAAAAAAATTATCCCGAAAAAAATATGGCTCTATGCGAGGCAAAAAAAAACAAGATTTATTCATAGAGAAAAAAAAATAAGTTTTGGACTTGAAAACCCAAAAAAGACTTTTTATATTATAGGTTCCAGTATACATAGCAACGACGGTATATTTGCACTCGCAATTAGATATTCTACACATATTGAGTATGCTTTATCAAAAAATTATATCCCAATAATAGATATGCAAAACTATGATAATCAGTATTTGGATGGCATAGGAACTGGAAAAGAAAACGCTTGGGAATATTTTTTTGAGCAACCATGCGGTTTCGATTTATCTCAGATAAGAAATAGCAAAAATATAATAATAGCTGGTTTATTTGCATCTGAGAAAATGTTAACATTTTTGTATTACAATAGGGATTTCGATTCTCAATTATTTTTAGAATTTAAAAAAGTTTTTCAAAAATACATAAAATTTAATGAAGTTACTAAAAATTATATAAACGAAAAAGAACAAATAATAAAAGACAAGCGTGTATTAGGCGTATTAGCAAGAGGAACGGATTATATTTTGAAAAAACCTTCAGCCCATCCAATTCAACCAGATGCTTTTGAACTCATAGAAAAAACAAAAGAAACTATGCAAAAGTATAACCTAGATTTTGTTTATTTGGCAACGGAAGATGAAAGTATTTTTGAGAATTTTAGTAAAGAATTCGGTGAAAAATTAATTCACAATAATCAGAAAAGAATTAAATTAACGGAACAAGATTTAACAGATGGCAAACTTTTGGTAGATTTCAATTTTGGCAGAGAAAGAGATAAATATCATTTGGGTTTAGAATATATAGCATCCATATACATATTGTCTAGATGTAAATACTTTATAGGGGGATTTACTAGTGGTACAATTTCAGTTATGTTGATGACGCAAGGTTTTGAATATAAGTATGTTTATGATTTGGGATGCTATCCATAATCAAATAGCGTATTTCGCATTTTCTATCTTTCCATATATGCTTCGCAAACTGCCTCTCTCTGGTGTTCAAGATTTTGCCAAAATACGCAATGAATACGCTGTGTACGTGGACAAAACCGCATATATTCATAATTTAATTTCCAACTATAACGTGGTTTTCTTTTCCCGCCCGCGCCGCTTTGGGAAATCGCTCACTTGTTCCACACTAAAAGCAATTTTTGAGAACCAAAAAGATTTATTCAAAGGGCTTGCTATAGAAGCCTTGCCTTGGGATTGGAAAGAATATCCCGTAATCCATTTGGATATGAGCGCGGAAAACTGCGCGGCAGGGAAAGATAGGTTAATTGGCTTGGTTAGCAGATATCTGCAGTATTCTGCTGAAAAATACAGTATTTCTCTGCCAGATGACAAAATATCAGGTAAATTTGAATATTTAATAAAGGAACTTCACAAGACCAGAGGCAAAGTAGCTATAATAATAGACGAATACGATTGCCCACTGCTGGATGCCATTAACCACCCACAGATACACAGCGAAATAAAAGAGGAATTGAAAGGCTTTTACAAAGTACTAAAAGCCAGCGACCAGTACATTCAGTTCGTATTCATAACTGGTATAACAAAATTCGCACAGGTAAGCTTGTTCAGCGGAATGAACCAGCCAGAAGATATTTCATTCAACGATAGCTATGCTGCCTTATGCGGTTTTACGCAAAAAGAACTGGAAACATATTTTGAGCCAGAAATAAACGAATACGCAAAAAAAAAAAGCAGTTGGGAAAATTATTTAGATAAGTTGAGGAATTTTTACAACGGATATAAATTTGCTAAAAACGCAGAAACTGTTTACAATCCTATAAGTATAATGAAGCACTTTGGCAATGATGGCGATTTCAGGGTGTTCTGGGCAGAAACTGGCACTCCGAGTTTTTTGGCGAATTACATAGATAAAAATGGTGCAGATATAGCTGATATTGAAAATATGGTATTTTCTCCGGAGGCTTTTGGCAAATACAACGATGACGAAATTTTTTTGGTTCCTCTTATGTATCAGGCTGGTTACTTGACCATTAAAGATTATGATGACGAATCTGGAACTTATAAATTGGGCTATCCAAATGTGGAGGTTCGTAGTTCTTTTTCAGAATTTCTTTCAAAGCGGTCAGGCTTCGATGCCATGAAGCGTGCCTCTGTTTTGAACAAGCTTTTCAGAGCCTTGCAATCCGGCGATGTGGATGCTTTTATGGAAACCATAAAGATTTATATGCAGAGCATAAAATTTGATTTAATCACAAAGATGACAGAATACTATTTTGAATTTGCTTTTTCCAATATATTGAATATGCTTGGATTTAACTGTGAAATAGAGGTTCATAGTGCAATAGGCAATGTTGATGCGATTATCAAGCAGCAAAAGAATGTATTTGTAATAGAGGCAAAATTGGACAGACCCGTTGAGGAGGCATTGAGACAAATAGAGGAGAAAAAATATTATATTCCTTATATGGAGAAAGGGTTGAATATATTTAAAATAGGCGTGGTGTTTGGAGAAAAGGAGAGAAATGTTGTTTCTTATTTATCAAAATAATAAAAATGGCATCAATAAATCAGGTTATTGGAAGGTGGTAAATAAATGATTAACGAAAAATCTGAGCAGACTTATTCTGTCATTACGAGACCGGAGATGACTCAATTTTTGCCCAATGAATATTCCAAAGTTTTGGAAATCGGTTGCAATACTGGAAATTTCGTACAATATTTGAGTAAGCCCTACGAATGCTGGGGCATTGAACCATTTGAAGAAGCGGCAAATGTTGCAAAGACGAAAATGGATAAAGTATTAATAGGTTTTTATGATAAAGTAGCAAATGAAATTCCAAATAACTATTTTGATTTAGTTATTGCAAATGACGTTATTGAACACATGGAAAATCCTTGGGATTTTTTACAATTCATAAAAGGAAAGATGACAACAAATGCTTCTATTGTGCTTTCTATTCCTAATGTTCGTTATTATGATAATTTAAAAAACTTGCTGTTTTATAAGGATTGGAAATATGTAGATGCTGGAATTTTAGATATAACACATTTAAGATTTTTTACGGAGAAAAGTATAACTCGTTTACTGAATGAAAATGGATTTGAAATTGAATATATGGTAGGAATAAATTCAATCAAAATCAGGAAGCGTCATTTGCCTATATATTGGCTTGCAAAATTTATTTTTGGAACTGATATAGAATTTTTGCAGTTCGGAGTGAGGGCAAAGATAAAATGAAAGGAAAAGCATGAAGAAAGTTTTTTTAACATTTTTTCCATTTGGAGAAAATGAGCATTTAGCAAAAGATATTGGCGTTATTCCTAACATTATGGCCAAAAATTTTGGTTATGAATCTTATTTAGCTGTTTATGACAGAGAGCAAAAGTTTGATTACTTAAATTCTGTAGTTAAAGATTTAAAGATTTGGAAAATAAAATCTCCTTTAAAGCCAAAATTTGGTAAACTTTCTTTACAATCCATTCTATTTTTTGTCAAAAATGCTCGTAAAATAGATGTTGTGAATTTTTATCATTTGACCAAAGAAACAAAAATTTTAGCTATTATTTATAAACTTTTTAATCGAAAAGGCTTTGTTTATATAAAAGCAGATACTGATATTTATCAAAAGTTTGAACGACACAAAATAACAGGGATACGCTCGTGTATTAATTCTCTATATGAATATTATTTTAGAAAAATAACCAATTTAATTTCTACTGAACAAGAACAAAGTATATGTATTTTAAAGACTCATTTCACTGAATTGAAAGATAAAATTATTCGTATCCCAAACGGCATAGATTTTGAACTTCTGAAAAATTTAGGATTTGAACATTTGCAAAAATCAGATAAGGAAAAATTGATAATAACTGTTGGTCGTATTGGTTTAACCCCAAAAAACAATCAAATGATGTTAGAGGCTTTGAATGGTTTGGATTTGAAAGATTGGAAATTTGCTTTGATTGGACCTATTTATGATGAAACAAATATCAAATTTGATATAGAACAGTTTTATTTGAATAATCCAGATCTAAGAGATAAAGTAATTTTTACAGAAGGCATATATGATAAGAAAGAACTCTATTCTTGGTATAAAAAAGCAAGTGTTTTTTGTTTGACAAGCGAATGTGAGAGTTGGTGTTTAGCTATGAGCGATGCTATTTATTTTGGTTGCGAAATAGTTAGTACAAATGTTGGTTGTTTGGAGGATATTACAAGTAATGGCAATTTTGGTTATAAAATAGAAAAAGCAAATGATTTGCGAATTTTGTTAGAAAAAATTGTCAATGGGCAAATCAATGTATTACAAAACTTTGAGAAAATAATTGAACGCAGCAAAGAATTTAATTGGAATGAAATTTGCGAAAAACTTTATTTGGAGATTAGCAAAATCTCCCCTTCATCCATCTAATCACTTTCCATCGTTCATTCACATTCAACCCAATAAATAAAGAACTTAATGCAAACGTGGCGAAAAAAGTTACAAGGCACATAAAAAATCCTTGCCAACCGCTCATATTTATAGTAATGTAAAATGGCAATGGAATGGAAAGGGCTCCAACAGCATAGCATTTAAGCAAAGATTGATTAAAAAAATCCCGCATGGAAAAGCCCGTAAGCTTACGAAGCGTTAGTACATAATAAACAACTCTAAAAATATTCACAAAGATTTGCGAACATATATAGCCAATAGGAGAGAAATGTAAACTAAAATACATAAGAGGAAACATAAGCATAACCATAAAACTCTCTACTTTGCGAAATGTTTTATTCTTGCCAGTAGAGATAATTCCATGCGCAACGGGCCAAAAAGCAATCCATAACAATGTATTTGCTATATTCAACTGGCAAAAAATCCCAGCGTAGTCAGGAACTATTTTTAGCCAAACACTCAAAACAAAATCCATTTGTAACGCTAGTGGAGCCATAAGCATGAAAGTAATCAAAAAGCAAAATTTGCTTGAACGGATTATCAATTTATGGAAATAATCCATTTCTCCTGCTGCCAAAAATTTTGTTATTTGTGGATTGACTGCTGAAAAAAAATTGTTCGTAAATTGTTGAGTTGCATTAATCACTTGCTGTGAAACCCCATTTGCCGCATTCAGCAAAACTCCGTAAAAACGGTTCATCAAAAAAACTCCACCTTGTATAGCAAAAATATTTGAAATCATTACTAAAAATTCATATCCACTGAACTTTATCCTCTCCAAAAACATATTCCTATCCCAAAACCACTTAAAATGTGTCTCTGGAAAATTTCTATGGCAATAAACAATATAAAAAACAACCATAACAATAAAAACACCAAACACCAAAATTGAAAGAAATTTCAATTTATCAATAGGAGCAAAACCTAACGAAATTGCAATAGCCAATTTAAATACTGCATCTGCAACTCCTGCATACGCATAAACATTCATCCGCTCGTGAGCGTTTATGGCAACCATATATGGCACTTGCAAAACTCCAACGCAAGCAGAAAGCACAGAAAACTGATAAACAAAATTAGCCGCTTCCATTCTTTCTGCTGGGATAACAAGCTGTGTATTCAAAAACCAAAGCCCGACTGTTTCACCAAGAATTAAAATCAACAACGCTGTAAAAATATGTATAATCACGCTCAAGCTAAAAGTTTTTTTCAACTGTTCAAAATCGCCCTTTCCCAAATCAAAAGTAAAAAAACGAATAGTCGCACTAGTCATGGTACCTTGAATAAAGCTGAACAATGCCATAACCCCGCCCACCACATTAGAGATACCAAAATCACTAACACCAAGCTGCGCCAGCACCTCGCGGCTTGTGTAAAGCCCCACAACAAGGGTTAAAATGCTGCGGAAGTACAGAAACAGCGTGTTCTTCGCTATGCGCTTGTTGTTTTCGGAGTTGGAGTTATTCATTAGGCTTGGAGCAATATAGAAATATGGTTAAAAAAGTTCGTTGGACAAGCCTATAAAGCAGGGTCATGAACCTTACCTATGAGTTTGCTATAGTTTAGCTATATATTTCTATATTGGAATTTGAAAATGTATTAAAGAGGATATTTATATGCTGAATTGCATAGTATGCGGAAGAGAATTAGACAATGCCAAAAGCCTTTTGGTTCAAAGTGATATTTTCGCAGATAAAAAATATCCTGTGCGAATTTGCGAATGTGGCCTTGCAACGACTGAGATAATGGACGATAGCATTACAAAGGTAGCAAATGACACTATATACAATGATGTATCACTTCGTATAGATATTTATTTCCATAATCTCCGAGGTCATTTTGAGGCACGGTATCAAGACACTTTAAAATTGATTGAAAAATTTATGCCCCCTGGTAAAAAAATATTAGAAATAGGTTCAAACATTGGTTTTACTTTGAACATAGCAAAAAATAATGGATATAATGTTACTGGTTGCGAGTTAAATGACAAATGTAGGGAAATCTCAAAATTACTGTGGGATATACCTGTTGAAAAAGATTTTTTTGAAATAAAAGAAAAATATGATGTAATCATAATGTGCGATGTTCTGGAACATTTGCCAGATCCTTCTGCGGCATTAAAAAAAATTCATTCGTTATTGAATGATAAAGGGCTTTTGTTTATTCAACTCCCAAATAGGCAAAGTGAATTTTGTTTAAAACTAAAAGAAAAATGGCCGTTTTGGTGTGTTCCTGACCATAGGTTTCATTTTACAGTAAAGAGTTTATCTGCTTTGTGTGCAAAAAATGGTTTTGTAGAAAAGAGTACTAGAACTGTTGGACTTTATACTAAACATTTTATTTGGAAGCTCATTTATCCTCGTCGTTTGCGCAAGGTTCTGTTGAGAATTATGGATTCTATTTTGAAAATTGGTTTTAGAAAAATAAATGGATTGGGGGAGGAAATTATTCAAATGGTGGCTATTCGTGGTTAGTGCAAAAAAACTTTTTAACATTTTTCCCTTTAGGAGAGAACGAACATTTAGCAAAAGATGCCGGCGTTATTCTTAATATTATGGCTAAGAACATTGTAAATACTAAAATCACTAACACCCAGCTGCGCCAACACCTCACGGCTTGTTGCATAAAGCCCCACGCCAAGGGTTAAAGAAAAAAATTTCTATCTCTAAACCCAATTATTGTTCAAAAATTGGAAGATTTAAAAACTGGTTATTATTTAGAAAGTGATGCGTATTTAGAAATGGTGTTGATTTAACTTATTTCTACATTACCATCTATGCTCTATACCTTAATGCACAAAAAAATTCCCGTTGCCGATGTTGAAATAGACTCGGAAACGGCGAATATATTGAGCATTCCAAAGCTCCATAACATAGAACATATCCCTGTTGGCATTGAAGCAAAAGACGGAGTTATTTCAAGAAAATCGCTCAATGACTGGTGGCTTGGGCGTTCAATACCTGCAAGCAGAAGTGGAATAAGGGAGGCTTTGGAAGCTATGAATATATCTTCCACTAAGATACTTCTTGAAAAGTGTTTGGGACTAGGACTTAGTGACCAATATTGGATAAACAATCCTCAAAAACCTCTTGAATGGGAACGAATTAATTTTTTTGAGAATACGTTTTCAGAAGATGTTGGAAATGCACTATTTGGCAAGACGCAAAACGCTGAAATAGACTTGTTTTCTCCAGATAATACATCCGATGGATGGCAAAAAAAGAAGTGGATTATCATAGACAAAAAAAGAATTTTATTGAAAGGCGGGAGTAATCCTGCCCAACAAGAACCACTCAATGAAGTTTTGGCTAGTATGTTAATGCGTAGGCTGAATATTCCTCATGTTAGTTACACACTGACTGAAATAGACAATTTTCCAATGAGTTTGTGCGAAAATTTTATAACTACAGAAACGGAGCTGGTAAGTGCTTGGCATATTTTTTCAGCAGGCAAAAAACGGCAAAATCATATTTCAATTTATGAGCATTTTCTAAATACTTGCGATACCATTGGTATTCCAAATATGCGAGAATACGTGGATAAAATACTTGTCATAGATTTTTTAATAGCAAATACCGATAGGCACTTCGGCAATTTTGGAGTAATTCGGAGTGCCAATACACTTGAATGGCTGGAAGCATCGCCTATTTTTGATTGTGGAACTTCTATGTGGCATAACGAATTTACGCATAATATCCGTTATGACGAGGATATTAAATGCAAGCCTTTTAAAACTTATTTTTCAGAACAGATTAAACTTGTGAATTCTTTTGACTGGATAAATTTTGATGCTTTGAAGAATATTGACGATGAATTTAGAGAAATTTACAAGCCTTCAAAATATATGGATGAAATGAGAATAGATAAACTGCTCTTTTCACTTAAAAAGAGAATTGAAATGCTAAATCGGGGGAAACCTCACGCCAAAGGTTAAAATCTTCGCTATGCGCTTGTTGTTTTCTATATTCTTTCTATGAAAAACAACCAGGAAGTGTGGGTTGCTATGATTATTAGCGGTTATTCCAAAAAACTGGGCATAGCCATTTCAGAAGCCGCTCAACAACTATTAGATTATGATTGTTTGGATTATTTGGAAGAGTATTATGAAACCTTGCACCTTTTATCAAATGAAGATGTTATTTGTGAACTAATGGATATGGTAATAGAGGTTAAAAAATGATTTTGTTTCATGGTAGCAATGTAGAAGTTTCCAACATAGATTTGTCGAAATGCGGAAAATATAAGGATTTTGGGCAAGGTTTTTATTTGACATCGCTAAAACAGCAAGCCATTGAATGGGCAAAGAAAATTACCAAACGACTCGTAATTGGCAAAGCCACCCTAAATATGTATGAATTTGACAATGAGTTAAGCAATTTAAATCATAAAATTTTCACGGAACCAAACGAAGAATGGGCAACTTTCATAATAAACAATAGGAACAGAGATTTTACAAATCACAATGATGAACTTTCTAATCACGATAATAAATACGATTTTGTTCATGGACTTGTAGCAAATGACGATATTTCTGCAATTTTGGAAACATTTTTACTAGGCATTTTGCCAATGTCGGAACTTTCCAAGGCTTTGATTTACAAAAAACTCAATGACCAGTATTCTTTTCATTCGGTTAAAGCCCTTTCTCATTTGAAATTTTTAAGGAGTGAGATTTTATGACAGAAAAACAGAGATTTTTAATTTACACGCATTTTGCAGGGTTATTGGCAAGCATCAGGAAAAATAACAAAGTTAGCATTAGTGAAGCTGTAAAAATTATGCTTTCAAACGGAATTATTCAAAAATTGGAAGATTTAGAGACAGGTTATTATTTAGAAAGTGATGCATATTTAGAAAGGGTATTAATTTAATGACTGCTACCTCAACATCCTATACGCAGCCTGTGCCTGCAAAGTATCACCCTGATTGTAAAAAGCGTGCCCAACGTTCTCAATGCCTATTCGCGCCGTAGCACTGCCAGCCTTCATAGCTCTTTGATAATGCTCCAAAGCCTCGCCATATCTCTTTTGCTTAAAATAAATCTCTGCCAAATCCATTTCTAGCTCTTTAAGCCCACTGCCTATGGCAATACCCTGCTCCAAGGTCCAAATAGCCATCCACGGTGAATTGCCGTTCTCATAAAGCCCTGCCAAATATCTGCGAGCACTGTAATTTTTGCTATCCAAATACAAACCGTTTTCCATAGAGCGAATAGCGGCTTTCAAGGAATCTTGCTGCAAATAATAATAAGACAATGTATAGTACAAATCGGGAGAAATATTAACGCTCTTTTGCAGGGCCTTTTGCAGAATTTCCGTAGCTAACTGATAATTCCCTGTTTGGCGGGCACATTCCGCAAGCCCAAACCAAGCCTCCAACCTATCGGGGTTTTCGTTTATCGTTTGCTCAAAATACCTCTCCGCCAAAAGAAATGCTTTTAAGTTCAAATACGCAGAGGCAAGGGCATAATTCAAATGCTCATTATTTTCACCAAGCTCCACTGCCCTGCCATAATACGCCACCGCCTGCCCATAATCCCCATAAGAATACGAAATATCGCCCAAAAGTATCCAAGGCTTTGCAAAACTAGGCGCAAGCTCGGCTGCCCTTTTATATGCCACTATCGCAACGTGATTTTGCTTGAGATGCACAAGTGTATTGCCCATATTGAACCAAGCATAAGGCTCCATTTGCTCATTCTTTATAGCTGCCCTATAAGCAGGAACCGCCTCCGCATATTTACCAGCATCATAAAGCTCATTTGCTTTTTTAAAAAAATCTTCCGCTCCATAAGAAGAAGCAAAAAGAAACGAAATAAAAAAAACAAATAACATCGCAAATATCCTGTAAATCCTTTAATCCTGAGAATCGTGGTTCAGACAATTACTTATGCCTCTTGTAATCATCGTCCATTCTAATAATATCATCTTCGCCATTATATTCGCCAACTTGAACTTCAATTATTATCAAAGGCATTATACCCTCATTTTGCAAGCGGTGAAGCGTACCAGCAGAAATATAAATAGACTCGTTTGGGCGAACATAAGCGGTTTCTTCTCCAATGGTGGCGGTTGCCATTCCGCTAACAACAACCCAGTGTTCCGAACGGTGCATATGTTTCTGCAAAGACAATCGCTCGCCAGGGTTTACGCAAATGCACTTAACTTTGAAACGTTCTCCTTCGTCTATCACTTCGTAGGTTCCCCAAGGGCGAATCACGGTTTGCGGGGTATGGAGCAAATCCGAATGTTTTTCTTTTAAACTATCAACCAGTTTTTTCACCTTTTGGCTGCTGGAAAGAGGTGCAACTAAAAGAGCATCTATAGTGTCCACTATCATCATATTTTCCAAATCTATGGTGGCAATTTCCCTGTTCGATGTAGGATTACCCATTATCAGGCAGTTCTTGGAATTTATGGATGTGTGGTGATGATATTCGGTGTTGCCCTCTATATCGTGCGGAAGTTCCTTGTAAAGACTTTCAAAGCTACCCAAGTCCGACCAGCCTATTGAACAGGGAACAACGCTCACTTTCTTGGATTTTTCCATAACTGCATAGTCTATGGAATCTGAGGGGATATTCATCATATCTTCGTGGTGAATGCGAACAAGAGAATCTTCGGTTGCGGCTTTTTGGCGAGCTTCTTTGCAGGCGTTGAACATAGCGGGAGCATATTCGTTTAGCTCCGACAAAAACACTCCTGCCTTAAAGCAGAATATGCCGCTATTCCAATAAAAATTACCGTCTGCAATGTATTTTTTTGCGGTTTCCAAATCGGGTTTTTCAACAAATCTCTTAACGCTCTCGCCACTTGCTTCTATATAGCCATAACCTGTTTCTGGTCCCGCTGGTTTTAAGCCAAATGTAACCAAATTGCCAAGCTCTGCAAGCTCCCCTGCTCTTTTCACCGCTTTTGAATAGCTTTCGGCATCTCTAATGAGGTGGTCACTTGGAGAAACGAGAACTATATCGTTTGGAGACAAATCAAGGCAAGCAAGGGCAATGGCAGGTGCTGTGTTTCTGCCTATAGGTTCCAGCATAAAACTGGTTTTGTCAAGACTTATTGCCTGTAATTGCTCACGTGCCAAAAAATATTGCTCTGCATTGCTAACTATGCACTGCTTGGAACAAAAACCGCCATTCACAATCGCAATACGCTGAAACAAGGAATGGTCACCAAAAATTTTAACAAACTGCTTAGGCAAAAGCGTACGGCTTATAGGCCAAAGTCTGGTTCCCGCACCGCCGCACAAAATGAGGTTTATCATAGTTCTACCTCACCGCAATGCGCATTATTTTATGTTCATTGCCGAGTGATATTTTTGCAATATATATCCCATGCGGCAAATGATTTAACGATACATTATAAACGCCGCTTTTAAAAGCGTAACTTGCCACGTTTTTGCCAGCAGCGTTATATATACGAATTGTAGTATTCGTTGCTGCTGTTAAATTTATGCCATTTTTTATAGGAATAATTTTATTGCCACTTGCAATTTGCGGCAAAAGCGATACTGGTGATTCTGGAGGTTCTAGCGGTTCTGTTTCTACTACAATAAAATTTAACGGTACTTTAAGCGTGAACGCAGAGCCTTGTTTTGTGCCGCTGAGAACAAGCGTGTCGCGGTATGGAGTAGGAATCTGAATCCTGATAGTAGTGTCGCGTTTGGTTTTAACAATAATAATTGAGTCACGGAATGGAGATAAGTATGGAATCGGCTGAATCTTGATAGTAGTGTCGCGGTTGGTTCTAATATTAATAGTCGAATCGCGTAGTGGGGATATGGCAAGTCCGGTTTTTGGTTTTACTCCTACTGCCGCAAGATATCCGCCTTTGCCTGTTGATGTTTGATTTGGATTTGACGTGATTTCAAAATCCGAAGATGCGCCTTTTTGAAGGCTTGCCGACAGATTGCTCATCTCGCCATAAGAAACCAGCGCGATTGCACTCGGAGACACTTGCGAATAATTGTAGCCCTTTGCCTTAAAGTTCTTGATGCGTGGGCTGGCATTTACTTTGTTATATTCCGTCTTTAAATAAGTCAATCTTCGGTCAAAGAAATTCGTCATGTTATTAATGGCTGAAGTTAAATCTCTGGGTTCTATGAATTTCCTTTCTATTTCATCTATAAAGCTCCGCATTGATTCTATCTCCGGCATCTTCTCATTCCAAATCTCTAGGTATCTAACAAAAAACTCAGGGTCGTCAAAAAAGCGAGCGAACCACGGATAAACCATATACGGGAACTTATCCGGTCCCATGGTAGCCCCTCCCTGCACACCAGAAAGAAAACTCCAGTTAAGATCCCACAGCGGGCCTGCTCCTATTTTACCGCCCTTATCCTTATAGAAAAAAGCACTCCCTATATGGTCTCCAGTTTCTGTGCCTTTACGGAAAATGTCAATATTTTGTATCATCGTTTGCACCAAAAAATATTTAATGAATGTCTCGGCATCAACTAAATCACGGTAGCCGTTTTCTGGAAAATCATAGGAACTCATTATATCAGCGATCCTATTCAAGTCTTGTTTTACAAAATCATAACGTGGGTCAAGAGAGTCTGCGTCTGCAAATTCAGGGCTTTTGACAATCACCGGTAAATAGTAGCTTTCTGTATGAAATTTTATAGGCTCGTCTTCTGGATAATAGCGATCCATTTCTACAAACCAACCTTCGGTCAAGTGAACTTTAGGTCTTCCCGGAGCACCTATATATGCTGGGTCTGCCTGCCTGTGTTCAGTTAAAATATACTTGCCCGAATTACCATTGTTTATATAAACCTCAACAGGATTATATGAACATGTATATTGCAAGTCCAATCGTTTTCCCATTTCAAGTCCAAAAGCATTTTTATCTGGGTCGGCGTTCATCAAAACCCAATTTCTCGCGGCTGGAAGCCCAAAAGGCGACTGCTGCTGGTCTTTTCTGAACCTGATGCGATACGGGTTACGATATCTAGTTCCATCTGGCAGAGCGGGAGTAATGGTATTCCACATAGCATTCCAAGAGGAATTTCCCCGCCCTCTAATCTGCTGGTTGCCTATAGCTGCAATATTGTTTCGCGAGTCGCTCGGATCACTTAAAGAAAATGTCATGGTTGCCCATTCCACTTTGCTCACAATAGCTTTGCCATCGTCAGTATTAATATCAATCCTCGGCAGTGACGTAGTCTGCGCAAACACCGTTTGTTGGAGAAAGGCTATTGCTGCCAATATCTCCAAAAACTTGCGGATACTTTTTGTATTTATAAGCATATAGTTTAAATATAGTAAAGTATGTAAGTTCCAAAATTTTCTACATTCCCCCTATGCGTAAATGGACTGTTGATGATTCCCGTGAGCTTTACAATGTAAAGGGTTGGGGGGTATCTTATTTTGACATAAACGAAGACGGTCATGCGACTGTTTCGCCTTTAAAGGAAAACGGACCTACCATAGACCTAACCGAAATAATGAAAGACCTGTCGCGCAAGGATATTGCAACACCTGTGCTTTTGCGTTTTCCAGATATTTTGGATTCCCGCATTGAAAAGATAAACAGTTGTTTTGAAAAGGCAATAGAGGAATACCAATTCAACGGTCATTTTTACAATGTGTTTCCCATAAAAGTAAATCAGCAACGAGCTGTTTTGGAAGAGGTTTTGCAACACGGCAAAAAATTCAATATAGGCTTGGAGGCAGGCTCTAAATCTGAACTGCACGCCGTGCTTGCTAATGTGGATAATCCAAAATCTCTTATCATTTGCAATGGTTATAAAGACGAAGATTTTATAGAGCTTGCACTGCTTGCGCAAAAAATGGGAAAGAATATCTATTTGGTTGTTGAAAAATTAATTGAATTATCCCTGATAATAAAGCTCTCCAAAAAATTAAAGGTAAAACCCAATATAGGCATTCGCATAAAACTTGCGAGCAGCGGCTCTGGGCATTGGGAAGAATCCGGTGGTTATCAAAGCAAATTTGGGCTCAACAGCTCTGAACTCATAGATGCCTTGCAAAGGTTAAAAAAGAACGGTTTTGCAGATTGCATTAAACTAATACATTTTCATTTGGGCAGCCAAATAACCAATATACGCCACATAAAATCCGGCCTTCGCGAAATTGCGCAGTTCTATGCAGAAATAAATGCGCTTGGGTTCAACATAGAATTTGTTGATGTTGGCGGCGGTCTTGGCGTGGATTACGACGGTACAAACAGCACACGTTCCAGCTCTGCAAATTACTCTGTGCAAGAATACGCAAACGATGTTGTTTATGCTATTGCAGAAACCTGCAATAAATTAGGGCTTGTGCATCCAAACATAATAGCAGAAACGGGAAGAGCATTAACGGCTCACCACAGCTTGCTGGTTTTTGATATTTTGGAAAAAACCTCCCCCGCATATTTTGAAGATGTAAAAAGAGAAATAACAGACGAAGACCCAGATATTTTAAAAGACCTGCACACCATTTATATGGGGCTTAAACAAAAAAATTTAAATGAAAGCTGGCACGATGCGATTCAAATGCGAGACGATGTTCTAAACAATTTCAGCACGGGTGTGCTGAATTTGGAAAACCGTGCCATTGCAGAGCGTTTGTTCTGGTCTATTGCGCGCAAAGCCATCCGCTTGGTAAAAGATATGCGCCATCCGCCTCAAGAACTAGATGCTCTGCCCCGCTTGCTTGCAGACAAATACTTTGGGAATTTTTCCCTTTTCCA
>JAITFN010000023.1 GCA_031281345.1 Candidatus Fibrimonadaceae bacterium | reverse complement strand
GCGGCTATAGGCGGCGGGAGACACCCGTTCCCTTCCCGAACACGGAAGTTAAGCCGCTTGCCGCCAATGGTACCTCACCGAAATGGTGCGGGAGAGTAGGTCGCCGCCGAGGTTCTTTTATTTTTCAATTCTCCTCAAACTCAGTTCCTCTGCTGGAGTGCCAAATGCCAACAATATAAATATCGGTATCATTCTCCCTATAATAAATATTATAACGGAATTTACCTAGCTTTACAGTTCTCATTCCATCTTTGTATGGTGTACCTATCCAAGGTGTTACCTCTAATTGCTTTATAGCAGCAAAAAATTGGCTATTCATTATTTCCGCTTGTGCTGGTACTAATGCCTTATCTCTCAAATAAGCTACCGCTTCATTTAGCATTTCCAAACATTCATCTGATATTATTGCTGGTTTTATTTCCAAATCATTTTTTGTCATAATAGCCACTAGCAAATCTTTCTTTCATTATTTTTTCAGCTTCCTCAATAGACATCGTTTCACCCCTTTCAAATTGTTCTAGGCTTTTTTTCAGCCTTCTATCTAGCTCTATTTGGTCATTAACCTCTATTTCCGTTTCGTTTACCAAAGTCGCTGTTTCCGTTGCCATAGCCATACAATTACCTACTTTTAAAGTTTCACTCTAAAAATATAATAAATATATCGGAAAAAACGGCAAAAAAACTAAAATTCTCACGTTTAGCCTGCAATTATTTAAAAAGCCCACATATAAATGCTTCACCAAATGGCAGGCATACTTATTTTGCATACAACTGTTGCCAAATTTGAGAAAAATAAATTCCCACTAAAGTTTTCTAAATTTATGCCGATATACCAATAGAGAGGTATTTTATGGCTATAACACTACCATCCGTAAGCGGAAACCAAGCAATTAGCGTAGATTTGATGTATCAATTCTACGATAACAAGGCTATAACCCCAAAAATTCGCGCTGCTGTGCAAAAAAGGCAGGAAGAAGAAGATAAGGAATCTGGGGGAAAAACCTCTGCCAGCAATGCCAATTCTTCGAAATTTGGTCCAGCGACCCGCGTGGACATAACCGACCAAATTGTACGCATGAATATGGCGAAAAATACAGCAAAAACGGATAAAAAAGAAGATTCTTCTAAAAATTCCGCAAATGCTACTACTTCTGGAACTGCTGCCAATGCCCCTAAAAAACCCGCTAGGTACGATGTTCTTACCGAGGTAAAAAAGAGCGTTGCAGAACGCGAAGCTGCGGCAAGAAAAGAAAAAGACTCGCAGCTTAAAGAAATAGCAGACAAAGTTGCCGCAGACGAGGCGTCAAAAAAGAAAGCCCAAGAAGGCTCAGCTGAAGGCTAAACGCTCTTGTGTTTCGCTTAAAATTTTTAATCCCCCTGCTCGCTTCGCTTGCTTATGCGGATATTGACGATATATGGATAAGAAAACATGCCTTTGCAGCAGGTGTGGATTTTGCCTTTACCAAAGGCAATTTAAACGGGCGTTCAAAGATTAATTCCAGCGAAAAGTCTAAATACGAAGAAACGGTTATTTTACCGAAAGTTCCGTTTTTTATTGTTTATGCCTTTGATGCCCGCGCCCTTGCAAATGCCCATTCCATAGCTTTTAATTTTGGGCTTGGCTTTCCAGATTACGAACATAAATCTGAGCAAAGCGGCGATGCGAGATATTTGCGCCTTGGCATTGAATACCAATACCATTTTTTTTGGCCCGAACCTTTTAGAATAGGCACAGGGCTTGGCTATGCCTTTTCTTCTATGAGGTTTCCAGAGGCTTCTTTTGGGGCAGAAAGCAAAAAGTGGAGTTATGCGAATTTCACGGGCAATGGCGGTCACGCGGTGATTTCTGCGCAGTATTATTTTACGGAAAATTTTGCGGTGGAGAGTGCTATTCGCTGCCGTTTTCTCTATTTGAACCGAGTTGCAACAGAATTGAACGATGTATCCAGATTGAGCAGTGCGGTTTGGCAGGGAGTAGGGGAACTTGGGCTTAGAGGTATGTTTGTATTCTGACAAAATTTCAAAGGCGCAAGATTTGATTGCGGAAATATGGCCTGGACTAACAGAAAACCGACCCATTTATGAGACTATTTTGCACATATATTCAGATGGAGCTTTGATAGAAACCAATCTCGCAGACTTGAAAGAATTACTTGCGCATAAAACATTAAAGATTCATAAAACAAACGGAAAAACATTCAAGGAATGCGTGAATAATTTGCTGGATTCCTTTCCCGAACTGACTTCGGCAAAGGGCATATTGCGTTACTACGAAGTAGCACCGAATTTTGACTGGCAAGAATGCGAAAAAGCTGAGATTATCCTTGGCGATGCCCTAACCAAAGGCATTTACGGCTGGGAACCCGACTTTTGGACTCTTTTTGAGAATAAAGATTTGGAAACGGCTTGCAGATTAACGATGATTATTGCGAATTAGGGTTTGGAAAATTCAATAACACTTCTGTAAATTTTTCTGCCTTCCTTCTTATACTTTTTTTCAAAACCTGTTTCTATGCCGTGCGTTGGCTCCGCATTGTTTTCTTGTAAAATTTTTGCGTTTGGAAAATTGCGAAATGCCTTAAGTGCAAGCGTATTGTATTCCTCGTGGTCGGTAGCCCAGTGAAAAAGCCTTTTGCCAGGTTTTAATACCCTATAAATTTGCTCCAAAAAGCCTTCACGCAAAGCCAAGCGTTTTTTGTGATGCCGTCTCTTTGGCCAAGGGTCTGGAAAGTATATGTGAACTTCGTCTATTGAGCCAGCGGGCATTAAATCCCTTAAAAAATAAAACAGATCACCTCGCATAACAGCGGCATTTTTGAGCTTCATCTTTGCTATTTTTTTTGCGGTGGAATTTGAGCAATAGGCATCCCATTCCACGCCCAGAATGCAATTTTGAGGAAAATTCAAAGCATATTGGCACAAAAAAGCCCCCTTGCCGCAACCGATTTCCAATACCAATTTTTCACCTTTGGTCTCAAACAAAGATTCCGGTTGCAAAACCTGCTGTGGCAAATTTTGCTCTCCAATAGTCATCATATAATGCCACAAAAACGTCAATTCGCTGTCTTTGTAAAATTTCCTCGGGAATTCCATAATAATAAATATATATTTTACTTATATTATGAAATATTTATTTCTGCTATTTTGCATAATTTTGTGTTCTTGCGAATATAATTCTGGAAGAGTTGGGACTTGCGTTCCAATGGAAGGAGGTGTATTCAGATTTAATTTACAAGGAGGAATTGATAGCACAAATATTTATGATTCTTGGTGGAGTTTTACGGGTGTACGAAAAGAGGAAGGATGCGAAGTTAAGCCTGATACCATAGAATGCTCTTGGTTTAGCATGGTAAAAAGAAAGAGTATCGTATTTGCCTCGGTAAAACAAAACAATACGGGACAAAGAAGATATGAGGATGTAAAGATAAAGGGAAATGGCGGACGCGGCGAATGTAGTGATGAACGGGGAGAAATTACAATAATTCAATGCCCTGAGCCTATGGAGTTATCAAAAGATGAATTCTTATTTAGCTCCGAAGGCGGTATAGATAGCGTAATTGTAACTACTAGCAGAAAATCTTGGCTGGAACATCCTTCTTTTTATGGTGATCCTATAAAAGACCATGGGCTTACGATTGATGTAATAGATGATGGAGAGAAAATTATTTTTTCAGCGAGCAAAAACGAATCTGGTAAAGAAATAATCACTAACCTAACACTTGACGATCCTTGGGTTTGCGGACCTCACATTAGGATCGTTCAGGCTACGGAGTAATTTTCTACTTTATCCCTACCATGACCACCCAAATACCATTATGGATTATACCGTTTTTCCCCCTATTGGGAGCCATCACGCTTGGGGCAATAGCTCTGGTTCGCGTTAAAAGCGAGCAAGCTGCACCTGAAGCATATATAGGGGCGCTTGCAGTTCTGTTCCCGCTTTGCTCTTTTATTGCAACGGTGATATTTGCCTCCGGTATGCCACGGGGTGCCATTTATGCAGAAACTCTGGGCAA
Organism: Candidatus Fibrimonadaceae bacterium; assembly: GCA_031281345.1. Classification (GTDB taxonomy): domain Bacteria; phylum Fibrobacterota; class Fibrobacteria; order Fibrobacterales; family Fibrobacteraceae; genus Fibrimonas. The sequence continues at coordinate 37,884 of JAITFN010000023.1, read as the reverse complement.
TTGGATATCCATAGGATATATTCAGGTGTCTTTTGGTTTTTTATTTGATTCTTTAACAAAAATAATGCTTTTATTCGTGACGGGAATAACCACCCTTATAGTAGTCTATTCGCTGGGATATATGAAAGGCGACCCCGGCTATACCCGCTTTTTGAGCTATTTGAACCTGTTTTTGTTCTCAATGATAATCCTTGTGCTTGCAGATTCCCTGCCGCTAACATTCCTTGGGTGGGAAGGTGTGGGGCTTTGCTCTTATTTGCTCATTGGCTTTTGGAACAAAGATTTGCTCAACTGCGCGGCGGCAAACAAGGCATTTTTGGTGAACAGAATTGGCGATGTGGGCTTTTTGCTCGGTATGTTCGCTTTAATAATTATAGGTGGATCAACCATTTTGAATTACGAAAACCTTAACCAGGCACTGAAAGGGGGGATTGACAGCACAGTTTCTTATGGCTGGCTGGTAATTGCCGCTTTCTTTTTGTTTTTTGCCTGCACTGGAAAAAGCGCGCAAATACCCTTGCTAACCTGGCTTCCAGATGCTATGGCAGGTCCAACTCCTGTTTCTGCCCTTATACACGCGGCTACAATGGTCACGGCTGGGGTTTATTTGGTAGCAAGGCTTTCTCTGCTTTTTGTTTTTACACCCGAAATATTGTTTTTTGTGCTTTTAGTTGCTCTTGCAACGGCTCTGTGGGCTGCGATCGCGGGCTTAGTTCAGCACGATATTAAAAAAGTTTTGGCATATTCCACAGTGTCTCAGCTCGGTTTTATGTTTATGGCTGCAGGTGCTGGGGCATTTGATGTGGCAATTTTCCACGTGTTCACCCACGCATTCACAAAAGCTGCGTTGTTCTTGGCTGCTGGCTCGGTTATACACGCCTTGGGCGGTGAGCAAGATATTCGCAAAATGGGAGGATTAGCCTCTAAGCTCCCTTCCACATTCTCAATTATGCTTGTTGCTTGGGCAAGTTTAATAGGACTGCCAGGGCTTTCTTGTTTTTGGAGCAAAGATTTGATTTTGGAAAGGTTATTCGGGCATGGAAGCATAGGTCCTTTGTTCTATGGCATTGCGCTTTTCACTGCTTTGCTAACCGCTGTTTACATGACTCGTTTGCTGGTGCTTGTGTTTTTGGGTAAATTCAGGGGAGATGCTCACACTGCAGAGCATATACACGAATCTCCTCTTGTTATGCAAATTCCAATGTGGATTTTAGTGGCGGGTTGCATATTTGCTGGCTATATTTGGCCTGGTCTTCCAGATTTTGACTTTGCAGAGGAAGGTCATTATTCGGCTTTGGTTTTTGGCATAGTTGGTGGCTTGGTGGCTTTGCTTGGGCTTGGTGGTGCAGTTTTTTATTTCAGAAAGAAAATTCCAAAATATACTGGGCACAGCGAGCTGGTTGGCTTTGCAAAAGTTTGGACATTTGCATTTGATTCCTTGCATTTTGCAATTGGAATCCTGCCTATGCACGTAGCTATGTTTATTTTAAATTTGGTTAATAGATTTTTACGAATCACAATGATGGTTATGGGTGCTGTTCCTATGATTTGCGCGGAGGGGTTGCGGACAATGCAGGCAAATAAATTGCGAATGCAGCTTTCTCTTTCGGTTATTTGCTCGGTTGTATTTATTTACTTGCTGGTGTTTTTTATTAGGTAAGCTATGTTAATATCGCTTTTGCTCATTTTGCCCTTTGTCTTCTCTTGCTTGATGCTTGCAGCTTCTTCAAGAGATGTGAATTCATCTTTTCGCATTGGGCTTTTTTGCACAGCTGTTCCTTTTGTTTTGGCAACTGCCCTTGTAATGCTTGGTGGGCAGCAAACTCCTTCTTATGCTTGGTTTTCCATTTTAGGAATAGATGTTGAATTTTCGCTATACGGGTATGGGCTTTCGCTTTGGATGGCTTGGCTTGCAACACTCCTCTCTTTATTGGCTTATGCTTATTTCAAGGGAATGCCAGGTTTTGAAATAAAAAAATTCACAATAGGCTTGCTTGTACTGGAAGGTACAATAATAGGGGCATTTTTATCGGCTCAAAATATAGTGCAGTTTTTGTTTTTCTTTGAGGCTATGGTTTTGCCTGCGGCAATTCTAATGGCCTTGCACGGAGGCTTAAAAAGGCGGCGCGCTGTTATAGTGTTTACTCTTTACACTTTGATAGGCTCTGTGCCTTTGCTGTTTGGCGCGTGGTATTTGATGATTAAAGCCGGTAGTGATAATATCAATATTTTGACAGAGACTTTGAGAGTATTGCCCATTTCCACTCAACTCTCCTTGCTTTTGGCATTCTCGCTCGCATTTGCCGTTAAAACTCCTATTTTTCCCTTTCACAGCTGGCAGGGCATAACCTATTCGGAGGCACCATATCCGCTTTCGGCAGTTCTTTCGGGGGCTATGGCAAAGGTTGGTGTTTTTGGTTTTGCGGTTTGGATAATTCAGATTTTTGGAAGCATATTGCAAACCTCTCATTACGATATTTATTTTATAGTCCTTGCGCTTCTCTCTATGTTATATAGCGCAATTCTCGCTCTAAGGCAAACAAATGTGAAAAAACTTTTGGCATTCAGCTCTATGTCGCATTTGAGCCTTGCGGTCGCAGGCTTGTTTTGCTTTAACGATGTTGTGAATGCCGGAATTGCCGTTATGCTTGTGGGGCACGGTTTAACTGCGGGTGGGCTTTTCTTTTTGAGCGGCATAGTGCAAAAATGGACTGGTAGCACAAACATAAAACAATATAGCGCTTTTGTTTCCACAAATCCCATTTATGCGGCTATTTTTGGTTTTGTGGGCATTGCGGCTGTTTCGGTTCCCTGCACGGTTGGTTTTGTGGGAGAGTTTTTGATTTTACAAGGTTTTTTCTATTCCAGCTTTCCATTTTTTGCTCTTATCGGTGGAGTTGGAATTATATGCTCTGCCGCATATATGCTAAGGCTTATTAAAAACGTGCTGTTTGGGCCTATTCCAGAAAATTCAAGGCGGGCAGGCATTTCTCTTTCTTTTTCAGAAGGTGCGGCGGCAATTCCAATAATAGCCTTTATACTTTATTTTGGACTGCACCCTGCTCCAATATTGAATTCTTTTGGTCCTCCTCAGGATAGTGCGAATAATACTTTTATTGAACAAGAAGAGCAGGAGTTTGAAGAGGAAGAAGACTTTGAAAGAATGGGTGAACACAACGCCCAAGAACTGGAGGAAGCCGGCGATGATAACTGAAACTTCTTTTTACCATTTAAAAATTCTTTTACCTCTCATTGTACTTTGCATTGGTTCTGTATTTGCGCTTATAGCAGAAACTTTTTTGAACAAAGATGGAAAACATCAAGTTTTGCCTTGTATTAATATGCTGTTTTTAGCTATATCTGCTGTTTTTGTGAGGCTGATTTCTGGTGCACAGCTTGAAGACCCTTGGAATTTATTTTCGCTGAATTACGTGAAAGAGATTTTTCTTTATGCGATTATTTTGTGCACGGTGGTTGGAACGGCTGCTTTGCAAAACACTTTGAAAAACAGAGATGTTCTATGCGGAGAGGCTTATTCTCTCATTATGCTGTCTTCGGTTGGCATTATGCTGATGGTTTTATCTAAAGATTTAATGCCTTTGTTTTTGGGAATGGAACTTGCCTCATTCCCCATTTACTCGCTTATTGCGATGAACCGCAATTCAAAGGAGAGCAATGAGGCTGCATTTAAATATTTTATAAGCGGCGCGGCTTTGAGTGCGGTGTTTTTGTACGGAATGGCATTGTTTTATGGAGCAACCGGCAGCACTTTAATCAGTGACAGTGTTTTAGAAGGGCGAGAGTCCATTTATCAAGCTGCAATTTTTATGCTAACTTTTGGATTGCTATTTAAGGTTGGCGCATTCCCATTGCATTTTTGGGTTGCAGATGCCTATACTGGTGCGCTCGCGGCTGTCACTGGCTATATGGCAGCGGTTGTGAAAATAGGTGCGTTCCTAGGGCTTGGAGCTATATGGCTTGGCTTGTTTGGCAGAGTGGTTATTGAGCGCGAGGCAATTTTGTTTTTGTGCCTTGGCATAGCTTCCATTGTTGTTGGCTCAATCACGGGCCTTGCTCAAATTTCTGCTAGGCGAATTTTGGCGTTTAGTGCAGTTGCAAATGCCGGTTTTATTCTGCTAGGTTTTAGCTATTCCTACTTTGCAAAATCGCAGGCTTGGAGTTTAGATTTAAATTCGTCCTATTACTTTTTGCTCACTTATGCAATAGGTTCGGCGAGTGCACTTGCGGGGATTTCTGCACTTATGCCTTCTAGCTACGACAATTTGGAAGACTTGCACGGTGCGGCTCGCAAAAATCCTTTTTTAGGAGCTTGCATCAGCATAAGCTTGGCTTCGCTTGCGGGTTTGCCAGTTGCGGCAGGTTTTTTGGCTAAGTTCAGAATTTTTGCTGCTCTTGTAAATGCTTCTTTTGAAACTCCGGCGGTTTGGGGCATAGCTATAGCGGCTTTTATTTTAGCCGTTATTTCTGCAACTTATTATTTGCGCATAATTTATTTTATATGGAGCCACGGCCGCATTGAGGCAAAAAAACGCGACAAAACCTCGGTTTTGTTAAACGCAGGCCTTGGAATGGCAGTTGTTGCTTTGCTCGCATTAGCTGTGAGGTTGCCGTTTTAATATGACACACTTCCTTTATTTTGCCCCCCCCCCCCCCCCTTAAAGTTTTCCTTTCAACATTCAACAAAGGAGTTCAATATGAATAAGACTATGTCTATTCTTAGGTTGGCTATTTCTATAGCCTTGGCATTCACCTTTTCTTGCTCATCTGGTGGTGGCGGGAATGACGGCGGTGATGGTAGCATTGTCAATGCTAATAATGAAGCGTGGCTGTGGGAGGGTGGTGGTGGTGGTATTGTTATTAAGCAGAATGGAGAGTTTCTCAGGATATACAAACGTAATGGGTATTATTGCATAGCACGTACTAGTACTTATTCTATTAGTGGAAATCAAATTACTGTGTGTATGTATGACGATTGTAGTGAAGCAATGCCTTACAGCATTTCTGGGAATAAATTAACAATAATTGAAGATGGACATTCAGGTATTTCCATCAGAACGAGCGGCATCAATATAAGCGGCGACTGCACTTATGATAAGGATTAACAAAATTTCAACAAAGTTCCTGCCGAAAGGCAGGGTAATCCTATAGCTACCCCCTTAGCTATGCAGTTGCAGGGCTAGTTTGTTTGCTGAGTATTTTCTTGGCTTCTGCTAAGGAAACACCACTTTCCAAAAGTTCAAACAACTCCTCGCGAGCCTCTTCCTTTGCAACCTCAATGGCATCGTCTAAATTCCATTCTGTAAAAAGCATATTCAACACCTCCGAAGCGTGCTTCTCTAAGAAATATACTAAAATGTTACGCTCAACGCAGCTCTTTATCGCGACTTCTACGGCTTCTGCAAGTTCCATAATCTGGCGATTTTTATTTATCTCTGCTATAAGCTCGTTGTAACCACTCAAAACAGGACTTTTACCCGCTATCTCAGCATTGCGACCCTTGTTGATGTTGTAAACATTTGCTACAAGCTCAAGATTACCCTTGCCTTTGGTTTTAAAAGAATCGGAAAGCCTAAGTTCCTTGAAATCTGGAAACTCATCCTTGCCGTTATAAAGAACTATAAACTCAGGCGCAGGAATTTTTATCAGCTTCTCTCTGTACAAATCCTTGCCTTTAGTTATTCGTTCGTATTCCCTTCCTAAATACATAAGCATCCTAAGAGGTATGTTATTATTTACGGTTGATTGGTGCTCTATGAGAACTACAAGCCTGTCATCCACCACGAAAGCTACATCGTTCAATTGCCCTTTGAATAGTGCATTTGAAAGAGTAACAATCTCTATTTTCGTGTCTGGCGGGTAGTTTTGCCCTGTTACTGCATTGTAGAGCTCCAGTGCTGCAGATGGCTCGCTGAATAGCATTGTGAAAACGCTGTCCTTGTGGTTACGGTTGGTTTTGACTTCGGTCATATTGAATCCTCCATTTTTCCTTTGTCACATATTAGACGTAAGAAAACGGAAAAAAATCCAAAAAATCGTAATTTTGCAAACAAGTGTTGACAAAATTGTGCATTTTTTTAAATAATACCAATAATGGCGGTTCATTCTGAATAAGCATACCCGCAGACTTGGTAAAGCATTCATCATATGGGCACTTTTATGTTTTTGTGGGAAAATTCCAAAGATTCTGGTAATTCTGGTTCAGACAATTTCTATATTACTTTCACTGTGAATTTTTCGCAACGAATGATTTTGTCTATGTTGGCGGTGCTGTTGCTCTTTGCCTTGATAAATGGGTTATTGGTTTATTCAATAATTAAGGATTCCGATTCAACAAGCGTAGAGAATTTTAACGAAATATTGCAAACAGATGGTGATGAGACTATGGATTCGTGGCTCAATATAGCCTATGCCATAGTGCATCCTTATGTTATTTTATCTCGCAGAGAGCCGGATAGCACAGAGATTTATAAGAACAAGGTGGCAAGTTCGCTAAAGGAAATTCACTGGTGGCGTAGCAATTACGAATTTTACCGCAATACCGACAAAAAATACAGCGGTTTTTATTTTATTTTAAATTCAAAAACAGGAGAAGCTGTTTTGTTTATGGATTCGCTGGGCAATGTTACGCAGCCCGGCAAAAGCATACTTGAAGTGGAAGATGTAAACGGCAAAAAATTTGCCAAAGAAATGATTGACAAAGCCGTTAGCAAAGATTTTTCTTCAACAAAATTCAAATACTTTAAGCCAGGCGCAAGTTCCCCTCCTGTGGAAGGTCTTGCGAAAAGCATTTATATTGAAGACTGGGACTGGGTTGTGGCAACTGGTAGCTATTCAGACAAAATAAATAGGGTAGCGGAGTTTTTCACAAAAAAATTCAAAGATAGCCGCTTGAAACTTATAGGAAACTTGTTTGGCATAATGCTTGTTTCATTTTTAGTTGGTCTGTTTATGATTTTTAGGCAAATGAATTCATTTGTTGTTCCACTGAATAATTTGTCTACCTATTTGCATAAATTGGCAAGCGAGGGTATTCGCTTTGGCGATTTCAATATGGATTTGAATTCGCAAGAAGAACTTAAAACTCTTGCTGCAGATATTAACGCCTTGATTCGCAACGTTGGTTCTTTTATTGATAATGTGCGTATTAGCGCAGACAAGGTTTCTGATTTAAGCGGCTCGTGCACCGATATGCTAGACATTGTGGATTACGATGCAAAGTTGGTTGGACAGCGCACTGTGGAAATGTCTGTTTATTCCGAAGATGTTATAGACAATGTGAATGGCATGGCGGTTGGCATAGAAGAAATATACATCAATTTGGATGGCTTAAAAAAATTGACCTCGCACATAGCAGAAAATACAACGGATATAAAGAATTCCATTTTGCAGATGAGCGAGTCTATGAAAGAGCTCAACGAAAAATCGCATTATATGCAAAACAGCGTTATATCGGTGACTCAGGCTGTGAACGATATTGGTCTTTCGACAGATAAAGAACTCGACAAAATAAATGCGATAGATAAATTTTCTGAGGATTTGCTGAACGAGCTTCATACGATAGCAGTGCAAATAGGCGATGTTCGCAAATATTTGACACTAACAAAAGAATCTGCCTCCCACACAAAAGAGATATGCGATACGGTAGATGGATTATTTAACAAAATATCTTCTATTCAAGTGATGTTCACGAATCTGCACAGTGAGCAAATCACTTCGTTTGCACAAATTATCGCAGAACGCAAAAAACTCTCAGAAAAAATATATTCAGATACTTTGGATTTGAATAATTCCATTGGTGGTGTGGCAACCCGCATAACAGAAATAAATTCCAATTCGCAATACATAAACTCAAACGTAAAATATATGTCTGGCGATATAAACGAAGCATATCGCAATTTGGAAGAAATTGTTAGTTCCACAGATACTATGAATGAACACGCCAAGCAAGCGATATTTAGAATGGACGAATTTTCTTTGAAGTTAAAGAGAGTGGAAGAAGCTCACTCCGCTATTGAACATACTATGGTTGACGCAAAAGATTCTATGAAGAGTTTAAATGATTTGAGCGCAAATTTGCGCAAAGTTGTGGATGATTTAGTTCGTTTGGAAAATAAGATTTAGCATTAAACACAGGAGAAAAAATATGCGTTCTTACATAATAGCCGGAAACTGGAAAATGAACAAAACCGTTGCTGAGAGCATTGCTCTTGCGCAGGAAATTGTTGCAAAAGCCAAGGGCATTTCAAAAACCGAAGTGGTTATTGCACCCACATATTTAGCCGCTGCAAAAGTGGCAGATGTGATAAAGGGCAGCAATGTGAAACTTGCCGTTCAAGACATTCATTGGGAAAATCAGGGAGCCTACACGGGCAAGGTTTCCATTGATATGGTAAAGGAAATTGGTGCGGAATATGTTATTATAGGGCATTCCGAGCAAAGGCAGTATTTTCACGAAACAGACGAAACAGTCAACAAAAAAGCCAAAAAAGTTTTAAGCGCAGGTTTAAAGCCCATTATCTGCATTGGCGAAACTCTGGAACAGCGCAATGGCGGCAAACTGGAAAGTGTTTTGACAACGCAGGTTGATGGCGCATATAAAGATATTTCCAAAGAAGATGCTCTAAAGACCGTTATCGCTTATGAACCAGTTTGGGCTATAGGCACAGGCGTAGTGGCAACAGACGAGCAGGCACAGGAGGCTCAAAAGTATGTTCGCTCTTTGGTTGCAAAATTATATGGCGAGTCTGTGACCGAGGATATTCGCATTCAATATGGCGGAAGCATGAAACCAGACAATGCAGATGGCCTTTTGGCTCAAAAAGACATAGATGGCGGCTTAATTGGCGGCGCAGCCTTGAAAGCCGATTCGTTTTTTTCTATAATTAGTGCAGCGGAGAAAATCTAATGAGTGCTTTTTTTTGGGTTTTGATTGTTGCGCACGTTGCTTTATGCGTGCTGCTTATATTGCTCGTTCTTGTTCAGAACGATAAAATGGGCGGTTTAGCCGGCCTAGGTGGAATGACAGCGCAATCTGCTTTTTCAACGGCAGGTGCTGCTACATTCATTCAAAAGCTCACTCGCTACGTTGCGCTCGCTTTGTTTGCGGTTGTGCTAACACTGAGCGTTATGGCAACAAAACAAGATTCTGGCGTTCAGAGTTCGGTTTTAAGAGAAGCTCTGAATACCGGTGGTCAAGGTGCTGTTTTGGATGATGGTTTTGTACCTGCTGGACCTGCTCCTGCTGAAGAATGACCCTGCCAACGTATCCAGATTTCGCTCCTGTTAGTTTAGGCTTGCAGGAGGAAATTCAAAAAATGGTTTTGGAATCAAAAAGCGATATTTCCGCATTGACTTTTGCAAATCTTTACTTGTTCCGCAATAAATACGGGTTTAATGTATCTTTGCTAAACAATAGCCTAATTGTGGTGGGCACAGATAAAAGTAAAACATTTTTTTCGATAATCGGAGATGTTCCGTCAAAAGAAATTCTAAACGAGTTACTAAAAAAATATGATTACTGGAAAAATATTTCTGGTAAGCAGGCTTTGCACAGCCCCGTTGCTTTAGTGGAAGATAGGGATAATTTTGAATATTTGTATTTGCGAACAGACTTGGCAGAACTCTCTGGAAAAAATTTTCAAAAAAAGAGAAATTTGGTAAATGCTTTTATAAAAACTTATTCTCTGGAAAACGTGGAAAAAAAACTCCTTGACAGCGAAACAATAAAAGATGCTTTGTTTGTTTTAGATGAATGGGAAAAAAGCAAAGAGGAGCACAGTGATTACGCTTCTGCAAAAGAGGCTTTGAATTTGCACTCCGAACTCGGTTTTGTCGGTCTTGTTTTTTATGTGGGCGGAAAACCAGTTGCCTATTGTCAGGGTGAAACTCTTGCTAACGAAAAAAGTTTTGCGGTGCATTTTGAAAAAGCAATAGAGAGCTACAAAGGCATTTATCAGTACATAAATCAGGAATTTGCAAAAAGCATTCCCAAGAACATAATCTGCATAAACAGAGAGCAAGATTTGGGGCACAAGGGTCTGCGTCAAGCCAAAATCACTTATCGCCCTGTTGATTTTGTTAGGCTTTTTTCCAGCAATGTTTCTACCAAAATGGAATAATCCAGCCCTATGTGTTTTGCCTGAGCTGGCAAAAAAGAGGTAGGGGTCATGCCCGGGAGAGTGTTTGTTTCCAGCACAAAAAGATTTCCGTTTTTATCTATGCGAACATCTGTGCGGCTATAGATTTCGCAATCAAGGGCTTGGTGAGCTTTGCGAACAAGATTTTGAATTTCTTTTGTCAAACTCTCCGAAAATTCTGCAGGGGTAATCTCTATAACTTCGCCATTGTATTTTGCCTCAAAATCAAAATACTCCCTTGTTGTCATTCTTACTTCTGTTGGTGGAAGCGGCTTGCAACCTTCAATATAACCGCAGCTTGCTTCTTTGCCCGCTATAAATTGCTCCGCTAAAAGTCTGCTTGAGTGTTCAAAAAGTTTTTCGCATAACTTGCCCGCTTCGTCAACATTTTTTGCAAAACCCATACCTAGCGAAGAACCGCCTAGCGGGTCTTTTATCACAAGAGGCGAACCCAAGTTTTCAAATGCTTCTTCTATTAATTCTTTTGAAAAATTTTCACTCTGCCAAACTCTGAAACTCGCTGTTGGAATATCATTTGCTTTGTAAATTTCTTTGCTCTTTATTTTATCCATAGCAAGTGCGCTAGAAAGCACACCGCTACCTGTGTATGGAATTCCTGCATATTCCAGCATTGCTTGAATGTGACCATCTTCGCCAAAGCGACCGTGCAAAGCGAGCAAGGCAATATCCACAGGTTTTAGTTCTTCTAGCGAAGGGCGCATTTTTTTTTGCATATCATTTTCTGCACCTGCAAAGAAATTAACATTAAAATTTTGAACTTGATAAGGAGTTAGTGCTTTTTTGCCCCAGGTCCATTCTCCGTTTTGCGCAATTAGTACCGGATGCACATCGTATTTATGCGCATCCAAAGCGCGAACTATTCCAGCTCCGCTAACCAAAGAAACCGAATGCTCTGAACTTGGCCCACCCATAAACACAAAAACTTTTTTTCGCATATTCACATCTCCTTGAACCATATAAATGGATTTAAAGCATTATATCTTAATCCGCTGATATTTCGCTCTCCGTTTTTTGATATTTTCCCAGCGGCTACGTGTACGTGAGGCCCAGTTGTGTGCCCAGAGCTACCCACAGAAGCTATAGGGTCTCCTTCCATAACCGATTGGCCGTTCAGGTAAAACCGCTGTTCGCAGTGCATAAAAACAAGCAAATCGTTTTCCCTAGCTATTGCAATCATCAAGCCGCCGCGCTCATCTTCCATTGTCCAAGCAGTTCCGCTAAATGGTGCCAAAATACGCGTTCCCTTGCGCCCTGCAACATCTATTCCATCGTGCCGCCTTATTGTGGCGGTTTGAGTTGGATTGTATAGTTCAGTGATGTATGCAAGGCTATCGTTTAATAGACCTGTAAAAAAATTCCACGCTCCCTGCATTGTTTTATGTTGTGGGTTATTGAAGGTTGGCAGTTTTAAGCGCAAAGTATCGCCTGCTGTAAGTTTGCTATCCAAAGACAATTCGTTGTCTTGCAAATATTCTTTAATCATAGCTTCTGTACTGACAAGCGAGTTGTATTTGCCAATGGCAAATCTAGCTATTTGCGTTAAAGATTCTCCTTCTTTAAGAATATGAACTATATCGCCTTTTTCTGAATATTTTTGGACTTCGCTTGTAATGCTTCTCAGATTGCTAACCCGCTCATCTGGCTGGCTGGCTATTAAAAACGGCAAAATGCAAAGCAATAAAGTAAAAATCCAAGCATATTTTGCAGCTAAAAACAGAGGCGTTTTGGGAATGTTGATTTGCGCAATTTTGAGCTTCAGCAAATCGTCTATTTTTGCTTCTTGCAAATCGTTTTTGCTAAAAACAGCGAGGCAAGAATTTTCAATACCTGTCAAAATCTTGTCAGTGCTTGCGTTTTTATCTTTTGGCAGCAGCACAGCAATTCTTGCAAATTTTCTTTTTAATGCGCTTATATTTGCATAGCAGTTGATAATTTTTTCCCCGTTACTTTCAAAATTTTGGTCATTTGAAATTATTTGCCATCCGTTTTTTTCGCTAAAATTTGGAATGGCATTAATATCTCCAAAGGCATTTTGCTCAAAAAGTGCTTTGTTCAAGGGTTCTATCAAAAGTCCTTTTTTATCGCCTTGCATCTCTGGCAGAATTTGAGCTAGGTCTGAGCGTTCAAAACCTCGCAACCCAAAAAAACACGCCCTGTCTAAAATTGTTTCAAGCGTGGCTTTTTTCATTGTGTTAGGCTATGGCCTTTGATTTAGGGTGTGTGAATGCCGGAGGTGGAAGCTCTTGCAAGCGACCCAGCTGCACAGCTGCCTCTTCTGGGTTAATATTGCTTTGAATGATGAATTCCTTGCTTTTCATAGCCGCACGTCCCTTGAATTCGGCATCTGCGCTTGCTATAAAAGCTAGATTTTGTTTTTCAATCTGCGGCAATAGCCCAAAATAGCGGAAAAGGCTAAAGTTTTTTTGCCAAGTTCCGCGTTCAATAATAAGGCCAGAAATGTCTTCGGGCAGTTTTCCGCTCTCTAAAAATTCATTTGCGGTTAAAGTTATTATTTTATGGTTTGGGATTTCTCCGCTAACCAAATTGGCGTTTACCTTCTTTTGAAAGTATGGGTCGCAAATAAAAGCAAAAGTCATAATGTGTTTCCTGTGGGTTGGAATTTAAATATAGAAAAATTTTGTCAATAAGATTTTGCTATATTACTATCAATGCCAACTAAATTCAAAATTTTCATTTCATATAGGCGAAAAGGCGGATACGATACCGCCAAGCTCATTTATGAGCGCTTGAAAATGGATGGATATTCCGTTTCTTTTGATTTAGATACCTTGGAAAATGGGAATTTTGGCAATGAACTGGAAAAAAGGATTAAAAAATGCAAGGATTTTATAATAATACTCAATACGGGCATTTTTGACTGCTTCACGGAACCGGATTACAACTCAAAAGACGATTGGGTACGCATAGAGATAGGCTGGGCGCTTATGGCAAATAAAAATATAGTGCCACTTAAAATGGAGGACTTTGCTTACCCAAAAAGATTGCCTAACGACATTAAAGACATAACAAAGATAAATGCCATAGACTTAAGCCCTGAGCATTTTGAAGCCGCCTATGAAAAATTGAAAAGCAGTTTTTTGATTTCAAAACCTCATTGGAAAATTAGGCATAAAAAACAACTGTTCTCTTTTATTTTCGCATTGTTTTTTCTTGCTGCCGCTTATTTATTCTTTACAATAAATCAAAAAGAACAAGAAGCTAGGGAAGCAAAATTGGCGGCACAAAGAGCAGACTCAATAAGAATTGTAAGAGAAATGGAATTGACGCGAACAGCAGATTCAATAAATGCAGCTATGGAAGCGGAAATTGCGCGAACAGCAGATTCAATAAACGATGCTATGGAATTAGAAATTGCACGTACAGCGGATTCGGTAAAAATGTATATGCAAGCAAAAGCTGCCAAAGCGCAGAGTGCTCAAAAAAACGCTGTTCAAACCCAAAGCCCACCTAAAAAAACAACGCCTCAAAGCGTTCCTAAAAAAACAACACCTCAAAGCTCTCCCAAAAGCTCTCCTAAAAAAACAACACCGCAAAAGTCTTCAAAAAAATGAAAATTTTTCTAAATTCATTAGCGATGAAATTCGTAATTCCATTTCTTTTATGCTTTGCAATAGGTTATTCTTTTGCTCAACAGGTTGATGTTAAAACCATTAAAGCAGGCAGTGGCGAGCCTGTTAAAAAAAGGCAGCTTGTTAAGGTACACTACACAGGGTGGCTAAAAGATAGCACAAAATTCGACAGCTCCCGTGATAGAAACGAGCCTCTTGAATTTGTGCTTGGGGCAGGGCAGGTTATAAAAGGCTGGGATATTGGGATTGAGGGAATGAAGCAGGGAGAAATTCGCAGGTTGAAAATACCAGCTCCTCTTGCTTATGGAAACAATGAAGTGGGACCAATTCCCGCTAATTCCGATTTGCTTTTTGAGGTTGAGCTTGTGGGTGCGCAAAAAATTCTGGAACCAGACACCTTGCTAAAACCCTCTTCAATAAAATGGAAAACTTTAAGGCCAGGCATTGAAATTTTTGACGAAATACCAGGCACAGGCACAGAGCTTCGCAATGGAATGGAACTTACATTCCACTACACAGGGTGGCTTGTGAATGGACACAGCTTTGGAAGCTCTAAAGATTTAGGAAAGCCTGCTAAAGCGGTTTTGGGCACAGGAAAATTGGTTAGAGGCTTAGAGTTAGGCTTGGAATCGCTTAAACAAGGCGGCGTTAGATGGCTTAGAGTTTCACCAGGTATGGCTTATGGTCCTGTGGCAATGAGTAACGTTCCGCCAAATTCAACTCTCATTTTCCGAGTGCAAGCGGAGTCTGCTGAATATGACGATGAGCTTATAGCTTCTATGGATTTTTTCCCGAATGCTGATTTTGTGAAATGGATTTCTGGCTCAGAGGGCTTAAAGTATTTTGTGGAAAAAGAGAGCAAGGGAAAACAGGTAAAAGCCGGAGATGTGGTTAATGTGCACTACACAGGTTGGCTAATAGACGGAACAAAATTTGACAGTTCAAGAGATAGAAACGATCCCATATCTTTGGAAATCGGGGCAGGGCGCGTGATAAGAGGCTGGGATTTGGGGCTTGTGGGAATGAAGAAGGGAGAAAAACGTTTGCTATTTATTCCCCCGAACCTAGGCTACGGTTCAAGCGGAGCAGGCCCAATTCCTCCAGATGCCACACTTATATTCGCTGTGGAAATTGTGGAATAATGTTTGCCATAATTTTGGTAGAGCCGGAGCATCCCCACAATATAGGCTTTGTGGCGCGCAGCATGAGGAGCAATGGCTTAAGCGATTTGCGCATAGTTCGCAAATCCAAACCTTTGCCAAAAAAATGCTACGATACCGCCCACTCAAGCGCAGAAATTTTAGACAATGCAAAACTTTTTCCAACATTAAAAGAGGCAATAGCAGACTGCTCATACACCGTTGCTTTTAGCCGCAGACTTTTTGACACAGTTGTCCCTCATTACTCGCTCCCAGAACTATCACCGCTTTTCAAAGGCAAAACCGGAACAATGGCTCTTATCTTTGGCAGGGAGTCTCGCGGTCTTTCTTTTGAAGAAGTGGAGATATGCGCAGCCCAATGCGAAATACCCGTTGCCGGACAAATGAGCATAAATTTATCCCACGCGGTTAGCGTGGCAAGCTACGAACTTTGCCGCTCAGGTTTGCTAGGGGAGGGTATGGCTCCCAGAAACAAACTGTCCATAACGCACAGAAAGCCTGCAACCATAGAGCAAATGCAAAGCATTGAAAATTTCATATCCGAAAATTTAACCGACAAATACAAAAACCTCCCTTGGCTAAGAGCTTCCCTTTCAATATGGCTCCAAAAACTGAACCCAAGCCAAGCGGAATTATCCGCCTTGTTTGGAGTGTTGAGGGCATTGGCTAAGAAACCTGCACGTGGTTAATTTTCTATATTAAAACTATAGAGAGTTATCATTGTGAAATATTTTTTTCCATTAAGCGTATTAGGATTTGCCATAATCCTCTTTTTATCTTGTACGAATAATTCGTCTTTGAAATATCCAGACAAAGATGATTGGTTTCAATATGATTATATAACCTATGAAGAACAAAAATATAAAACCATCAAAATCGGCGAGCAGGTTTGGATGGCAGAGAACCTTAATAAAGAAGCTGATAGTAGCAAGTGTTATGATGGCAAAACAATCAACTGCGGTAAATACGGCCGTCTTTATAATTGGGAAACGGCTAGAAATATATGTCCCGACGGTTGGCACTTGCCAAGCAATGATGAATGGAAAACTCTAATAGCTGTTGTTGGTTCGCCTTCGGGAACCAGATTAAAAGCCGATAGCGTATGGAATGAAGATTACAACAATGGCACAAATGCTGTTGGCTTTGCAGCTCTGCCTGGTGGCCGTTCCGACAGTACATTCTATGGTCTCGGCGACTATGGCGTTTGGTGGACTTCCGTAGAGGACAATCAACCAAACACATACGCTTACACTTGGAGTATTAACTACGATAACAAAGAGGCGTCTGGGGGCAGCAACCCAAAGTCTAACTTGTATAGTGTCCGTTGTGTTGAAGGTGAAGACTAAGAGGTTATATGTTCGGCAATTTGAAACGCACTTTGATTACAGCTATGCTTTGCATCGCAGCGGCACACTCCGCTACAGTTGCGGTTTTGGAAATAACCGTTTCAAATGACGAAGTGGACTTGACTGTTGACGAAACCAAATTTCTCACAGATGAACTGAGACGGCAAGCAGCGCGGATTTTGCCAAAAGAGTATTCCGTATTGACAAGGGAAAAAATCATAGCCCTTGTACCCAAAACAGCAGAAAATCTCAATTCCGTTATAGATATAGGCATAGTCATAAAAAGCGATTATGTGACGCAAGGATTAATAGGCAAAATAGGCGGTTTATTCACGCTCACAATGGAAATCTACGAAACATCAAGCGGTAAACTGCTAGGAGATTTTGTAAAAGAATCCGCAGATTTCAAAGGACTTTTAGATGCAATTCGCGAAAATTCACCAGGCCTATTTGCAAATATCACAAAAGATGGGACAATTCAAACCTCTATACCTACAAATATACCTGCTGAACAAAAGAAAATAAAAACATCATTTTGGGTAGCCATTGGTTTGGATATTCTCGGTGCAACCGCAATTGGGCTTGGTATTTACAACAATGCAGCGTCAATAAAATATCACCGCGAAAGCGAAAAACTGTTAGACTTGCCCAAAAACCAAAAAAATAAAGATGCATTTGATGCCGAATACAAAAAAATGCAAAAAGCAGAAACGACAAGAAATGTTTTTTATGTTGGCGGTGGTGCTTTGTTGCTAAGCGGTATAGCCGTTCATATATGGTTTTAACTCGTTAGCGTTTCATTCATGCTTCCAGTTCGGTAACCGAGCAAATCCAAAGCGATATATGTGAAACCGAGTTCTTTTAACGCAGCGTAGATTTTCTCCCGTTTCTCTGGCGATGACATCAGCGCAAAACCACCTTCATCTGTTTCTATGCGGGCAAGATTGCCGTGGTAACGTACGCGTACTTGGTGAAAACCATTGTCCAACAAAAATTGCTCCGCTTTGTCTATTTTAGCCGTTCGCTCTGGGTTAATCTCTTCGCCGTATGGAAAGCGAGAAGAGAGGCAGGCAAACGATTGTTTATTCCAAGTGGGTAAATTCATCTCTTTGGAAAGGTGGCGAATTTCTCGCTTGTTCAGTTCAGCATAACGCAAGGGGCTTTTTATGCCTAGTTCTGCCACCGCAGTCAATCCTGGGCGGTAATCTCCTTCATCGTCTTTGTTTGAGCCTTCGGCTATGTGTGGAATTTTATGTTCTTTTGCTATATTTAAGATTTTTGTAAAAAGTTCTCTCTTGCACAGATAGCAGCGATTTGCGGGGTTTTTAGAAAAGCCTTCAATTTCAAATTCTTCGGAATTGAATATTAGGTGGGCAATGCCTTCTTTTTTGCAAAAAGCTGCTGCCTCGTCTAATTCACGTTTTGGGAAAGAGTAAGAGCGGGCACTTACAGCAATAACGCGGTCGCCCAAAACATCATGTGCGGTTTTCAATAAAAAAGTAGAATCCACTCCACCCGAAAAGGCAACTACTACACTTCCCAATTCTTGCAAATAATTTTTTAGCTTTTCATATTTTATGTGAGCTTCCGTTTCTGCAATGGAATGTTCGTGTTTTTTTGCAAGTGCAGCAACATCTTCATATTCCAATTTGGATTTTTTAATACCAAATCCCTGAGATGTTTTGATTCTCACAGACCCAAACTCCGTTTGCTCTCTTTGCAATGTGTGGCGGTTGCTTGAATATTCTCTAACGCCAAGTGTGGTTGTATGTTTGAAAATCAGTTGCAGCATTTTTTCTCTATCACTTAATTTGCACATGCAGGTGAAACCAAATCCAGCACGACCTTTTTTCATAATAATCGGTGTGATGTAAACATCAAGCGCACCTTTGTCCAACAATAACTGCTGTGCAAAGGCAAGAGCTTCTGGAGTTATGTCGTCTAGATTGCATACAAGCTCTATAACTTCTTCGTTTGTATTATCGGCATCGCCCATATAAGCCCTGAGGCAATTTGCTTTTTCAAAATCTTTTTTTCCCATGCCATATCCAAGACCATCAACTTTCATTACGGGCATTTTGCGAAATTCTTTTACAAAATATTTTAACAAGGCCGCACCTGTTGGCGTACACAGTTCGCCATTTGTGTTATCGCTGTATATGGGAATGTTTTGCAAAATAAGAGCGGTTGCAGGAGCCGGAACGGGCAAAATACCGTGAGCGCATTTAACTTGTCCGCTACCCACATTCACTGGAGATGCCAACACAAGTTCCGGTGCGAGTTCCTCTATCAGCATGCAAACCCCAACAATATCGAGAGCTGCATCCATTTCCCCCACTTCGTGAAAATGAATTTGATTGACAGGTACACCGTGAACCTCACTCTCCGCTTCTGCTATCAATTTATAAACTGCAAGCGCGTTTTTTTTAACCGCTTCTGAAATATTCAAATGCTCTATTAAATGCTGGGTAGTATGAAAATCGCTATGATGGTGATGATGATGTTCTTCTTCCTCTTTTTTTCCGTTGATTGTTACATTTATATGCGTTCCTTTTATGCCGCATTTTATGGATTGTTCAGCAGTTATGTTTGTGTTTGGAATGCCGGCATTGTTCAACCTATTCAAAAAATCAGTTGGGTTGCTATGGAGTTCCAGCAGAGCTGCCATAAGCATATCTCCTGCCGCGCCCATATTGCACTCAAAATAGAGTGTTTTCATTTCACACCCTTTTGGTGGTTTATTATGCTTGCCAAATATCCCGCTCCAAAACCGTTATCAATATTTACAACACTAACGCCGCTTGCGCAGGAATTGAGCATAGATAGCAAGGCGGCTACTCCTTTGAATGAGGAGCCATAACCTACGCTTGTGGGAACCCCGATAACCGGACATTCAACAAGACCACCTATAACGCTGGTTAATGCACCTTCCATTCCAGCAATGGAAATAACAACCTGCGCATCTATAATATCGTTTAACTTAGAGAGAAGCCTGTGCATTCCTGCAACGCCCACATCGTATAAACGCACAACTTCATTGCCGAGAACTTCTGCTGTGACCGCAGCTTCTTCTGCCACTGGAATATCACTTGTGCCGCCTGTGGCAACTACAATTTTACCTATGCCATTTGGTTTTGGTATTTCGCCTATTATTCCTATCTGTGCTGTTTCGTAATAGTACAAGGGTAAGGTTTTTTTAATTGCCTCGGCTGTTTCCAGTGGCAGTCTGGTTATCAGTATCAAACTCTGCCCTTTTGCGAGCATCGCCTTTACGATACCCTTTATTTGTTCCTGTGATTTTCCCGTGCCGTATATAACTTCGGGAATACCCTTTCGCAATTCGCGGTGGTGGTCTAATTTTGCGTACCCCAAATCCTCAAATGGTTGGGTACACAATTTTGATAAAGCATCTTCTGGTGATATATCACCGTTTTTTATCTTTTGTAAAATATCCAGCGTTTCTGTTTTGTTCATTTTTTAATTCTTCTCTTAATATAAGTATTCGCAAGCAACAGAGGAAAAGCCACCAGCAAGCCAGCTTGGGTGGTTAAAAGAGCTTCTGAAATTCCGTCTGCAAGCAGCACGGGATTGCCAAAGCCAAAACGCTCTATGGTTTCAAAAGTGTGAACCATTCCCATAACGGTTCCGAGTAACCCAAGCAGGGGAGCCACTGCGGCAAGAGAGGCTATATTTTTGGAATGTTCCTTTTTTCCCGTTAAAACCAAAATCCAAGCAATCCAGCCCACCGCAAAAATAACGGGCATAACCACCCCGCCCCTGCGAAGCATATCAAAAACCTGCTCATAAATGTGCATTAGGGACATAGTTGTAAGTTAGTAAATCTCACTTACTATATTTACTTTATGAAAAAAGTAATTCCACTTATGGCGCTAGCATTTCTAAGCGTTTTGGGTTGCAAAGAAAATGCAGGTCAAAACAGCACAAAGTTAAGCCGTGAAGAAATAAAATCACGCTCTTTCTCCGATTTGTTCAAAGCAATTGAAGCAAAAGACATTCCCGAAGATGTTTTTACGCTTATCGGCAAAGATTTTGCTGTGCTAACGGCAGGCAAAAAAGAGCATTACAATTCTATGGTAGCTGGCTGGGGAGGCTGGGGAATTCTGTTCAGCAAGCCAACCACCTTTTTAATGCTGCGTTCAAGCCGCTATACCCTTGAACTTATGCGCAAGGAACAAAGCTACACAATGGCTTTCTTTGATTCTGAATACAAAAACGATGTTATGGAATTCGGAAAACAATCCGGTCGCGATAGTGATGAAAAAATGAAAAACACCAGACTAACCGCTGTGGAAACGCCAACGGGCGATATGTCTTTCAAAGAGGCGAAATTAATAATTGAATGCAAATTGGTTCAGGTTACCACAGTTTCGCCAGAAGACTACTACACAGAGGATAGCAAAAAATTTGTTGTGGATGCAGAGGCCGAAACAGGGGCTTATCACAAAGTTGTGTTTGGTGAGATAACTGGAGTTTGGGTTAGGAAGTAATGAATGTAAAAATTCTGTTCTTGTTGTTGGTTCTAACGCTAACCAGTTGCGGACCCACAAGAGTTCCAGTGGAAGTGGATAGACTGCCAACATTAAACACATCTGGAATCAAACGCATAGCCGTTATGCCATTCGAAGCAGATAATCCTTCTTATCGCGGTTTGGCTTCTTATGCCACTTCGGTAGCAATCGAAAAAATTAGCGGAACAGGGCATTTTACTTTGGTGGATGCCACGGAAGTACGGCATATTCAGAGAAGAAGGCAAAACGTTGAAAACTATGTGGATGCTATGTTCATTGGGCGAATAACTCGAGCAGTTGTGGAAAAGGATTCCAAAACATCGCAGCATAAAGATAAAAAAGGAAATGCTTACAATTCCACCACTTATTATACAAAAGTAGAAATTGAATTTAGTTATTCCCTTAAAATGGCTAGAGACGGAAGGCTTATAGGACCTGTTTCAAGAAAAGGAACTGCCAGTGCATATAGCACGGACGGCTATCCTTCCGCAGACGAGCTTTTGAGAGGGGCACTTGCTTCCCAGTTGGCTTTTATCCGTCAGGATATTGCCCCATATAAAAGCACAGAAATGCGTACCATTGCAGAAGATAAATCAGAAGACGATGTTTTGAAAACGGAAATGAAGGAGGCTCTTGCCCACGTGAAAGCGCAAAATTACAAACTCGCCCTTCAAGCCTATCTTGGAATTTATGAGCGGTATAAAAGTCCGGCGGCAGGGGAGAACGCTTCAATTATCTATGAAGTGCTTGGCGATACAGAATCTGCGCTTAACATTATGCAAAGAGTTTATAATGATACGGGGAATCCCACAACGCAGTTGGTGATTGCCAGATTGAGAAAAATTATAGACGACAAAGCAAAACTTTCTGTAAGCGAGCAACAAGATCCGATTAGCAGAGTTACGGCATTCGCGAGCGAAGAAATACAGAAGGTACTCCATAACAATGCGGTGGTGTGGCTTTACAACAACTCATCTGGCAATGCTATGGTAGAGGCTGTTGCTGATAACCTAACCGCTTATTTTATTCGGAAAGGCATAGGCGTTGTGGATAGGCAAAATACCGCATTGGTTGCAGCAGAGCAAAGACTTCAATTATCTGGTGCTGTGAATGATGCAGAAATGGTGAAACTTGGCAATGCTGCAGGTGCAAAAACAATTGTAATTATAGGCATAGCAGGTTTCGGTGCAATGCGCCGTTTGCAGGTTCGTGTACTAGATATTGAAAGAGGAATCCCCATTATGCAAAGCGATACGGATGAAAGGTGGTTAATGTAAACTAGCCAAATACTCCTGCTCTGTTTGCCCGGGTGTTGGAACAAAAATCGCCTTTGCCTTTAACAAAGCCAAATCCATAATGGTAGAATAACCAGAACGGCAAAGCACTGTGTGACTTGCCAAAATTATTTCCCGCAAATCTGCCGCACCAAGATGGTTGAATACTGGGAAGGGCAAATTTGGAATTTCTATTTCATTTGGCAAACCACGCACAATACAATGATTACCTGGCTTTTCAGACAAAAATTCAATAGCGTATTTTTCAAATGCGCTTCTGTGAGGTTCAGGACCGGAAATCAGAGCCAAAATATCGTATTTTTTGTTTGGTGTTGGTGCTTTCAAATCCAATCTAGACAAAGGACCTATGTATTTTATTTTTTCGCTTTTGTATGATGGGTGGCTCAGTTTGCCGGCAAGACCGGGGAATTCCTCGTAGTCTGGAACCAATATTTCGTCAAAATTTTTCATTATGTTTTTATGCCAGTTCTCTCCTATTTTTTCAAAAATCGTAAAAGGTTTTGGGAAAGCTATTCGCAGTTGATGAGTTATATATACGGATTTTATTTTTTCGCAATAAAAACCAAAGCGGTTGTCACTTATAGCAAGAGTGTATTTTTGCTTTTCGTGCATTGAAGTTAGCCATTTATTTTCTTCTTTCATTATTTTTTTAATACGGGGAATTTGGTTGAAAATCCAAAAAGGCATTTGCCAGCCGTATTTGGGATATTTTATATCGTAAGCTGGAGCCTCGTGCCAAACTAAATTTGGAAACTCCTGTGCGAAAAAATTTTTATGGCTCATCGCGCTGGCTATTTCCACCTCTGCGCCTTTTTCCAAATATGAACGTATAATAGGGCAGCATCTGGTTGCGTGCCCCAAACCCCAGTCCAAGGGAGATATTATTATTTTCTCGCTCATTCTTCCAAAACAGAACTGAATTCTGCTTTTAGCTCTTTGTTTTCTGGGTACAATTTAAAAATTTTTTCTATGGTTTGCTTGGCTTCGGTTTTTCGCTTTTTTTGGATATATTCGTACACTATGTTTTGCAAGCCATAAATTGCCTCTTTGTTTCCGTGCCTCCCTGCGAGCAAATAGGCGTTTTCGGCTCTGTCTAGCCAGCCTGTTTCAAATGCTAGGTTTCCCAAAAATATGGAGGCATCGGTGAAGTTGGAATCCATTTGCACAATTTGGTTTAGCACATCTATTGCGAGATAGGGTTTTTGGTCTTCTGCTAAGCAGTCTGCGAGTTTATATAGCAATTCTTTGTCCCTCGGTTTGATTGCAATGGCTTCTCTGTAAGCGGCAATGCTTGCGGGAAAATTTTTATTCAATCTGTGGATATCGCCGAGGTATGTTAAAAAATCTGTTTCTTCAGAATTTTTTAAATAAGCTCTCCTAATTAAATTTGCGGCGGCTTCAAATTCTTCCATAGCAATGTGAATTTCGCTTTGCTGGTAAACAAGGGACACATCTGTGGAATCTATTTGCCTTGCTTTTTCTATTGCCGCCAGCGCGCCAACATTGTCTCCGGTTTTTTGATAAGCCTCTGACAAATAAATCCAAGCAGAAGCGTTGCTCGGGTCTAAACTTAGTGCCCTTCGGTATGCGGCAATGCTCTCTGGGTATTCGCCTATTCTATAAAGTACAGCCGCCAAATTTGCAAGCGCGGGAGCAAACTCACCATCTGAAAAATTTACCGCTTTGCGATATGCTGCTGCTGCTTCGGGGAGTTTGTTGAGTTGAAAAAGGCTGTTGGCTGTGTTGAAACTTGTTGCAACGGGATTTGCTCCTCTCTCCTCTGCTTTGCGGTATAGCAAAATAGCCTGCGCATATCGTCCATTGTTGTATAGCGAATTAGCCTGAGTTATAATTTGCTCGGCATTTTGTGTTTGCGCAAATATAATTTGCACACCGATCAACAAAATTATCCAACCTCTAGCCATACTCACTCCCTGAACTTAACTTCAAAAGGTTGTTCCATACCGCAAAAAGGAACAGCTGCACCGCCTTTTTTGGCTGGGACAAATTGCATTCCCATTATAGCATCCCTTCCGGCATTCGCAAGACCCTTTCCCGCAGGGCTTTCTTCTATTATGCGGATATCATAAGGTTTTCCGGTTGCATTGACGCAAAATGAAATTCTGAGGTGTGCGTTTATTTCGCCGTCTCTAATGGTCTGGGGTGCATTGAATTTTGGCGAGCTTTTCAAGGCTGGTCTTTCGTCAACATCGCCGCTGTTATTGTTTCCGCCCCCGCTTTGCATGGCAACCAGCTCGTTTGGCACAAAGGCTCCACCGCTGCCTCCAACAACATCTAAATTCATGGCAAATCTAGGGCCAGATTTTGGAGTTCTGCTGTTCATAGTTTGCCTGCTCGGTTTGCGGGTGGCCTCTTTTGGCTTTGGCGGTTCTGGTGGTTTTTCGGGGTTTATTGTTTTAACCTCTGTTTTTGCGTAGATTTTCTCCGTTCTAAAATTTCCCTTTATCAGCATGTTCAAAACAGGAATGGAAAAAACCAAGAAAACGCTTGTTAAAGCGGCGATAACAAAAATAATAAGTCTGCGTAGGGTTTTCATTCAATGCCGCCTTGGTTATAGAATGTAGAAAATTCACTTTTACCCTTGACAAAACCTCAAAATTTTTCTATGTTTATTCTTATTATGACTACATTTTTCCGTAATTCCGTGCTCTTGGCAATCTCTGTGCTTGCCGTGATAATCTCCATTTCCTGTTCAGGAAGTAGTTTCAGCGAGTGGCTTGATAATGTACTTAATCCACCCGATAAGGATAATGTTTTGCAAAATTCCAATTTGGGATTTATGGGTAATTCGGCACCTATTCCTGAAGGAGATGTTAGTGCTATAACAAGTTTAGATATTGCTGGTAATGTTCTCTCCGGTGGATCTGTTTTTGTCACCGTTACAAGTTCTAAAAAACTTGAAGATCTATATTTACAGATTGAAGGTGAAAATGGTCACTATGTGTGGGAATTAGAGCCCGAAGATCAAATAAGTAGCAATCCGTATGTTTATCAAGTTGCTTTGGAATTCAATATAGATTTAGGTGAAAGGACCACACTTAAATTTACAGTGGGCGGCAAAACAGAAAGCGGTGATTATGTTAAACTAAAATCTAAGGATTTGAAAATTATTAATGTTGGGAGCGGAGCGATGCAAGTATCTTTGTCTTGGGATAAATATGACGATGTTGACTTGCATGTTTATAGCCCTTCAGGAAAACATTTGTATTTCGGTAATAAACGCGAGGCTAATGCCGAACTGGACATTGATTCCAATGCTGGTTGCCATATTGATGGAGTAAATAGTGAAAATATATTCTTTGAAGCTCCACTTGAAGATGGAGATTACAAAGTTAAAGTTCATATGTTTATGAAATGCAAATTTGGAGAAGGAGACACCAAATTTCGTGTGACCGCTAATTTAGAAGGCAAGTTTGTTGAGTTTTCCAAGCAACAAAGCGGATATTTTACAGACGAAATGGATGATGAGTTCCTTGATATAGGAACCATAAAAATACGCAACGGCAAATGTTCTAACTGTTCTAAATAATTCTTTTTTTTAACAAAAGCGCAAAGTTATATTTACTCCTAAGCAGAAAGCTCTGCCTAGGAGTTTACTATATTTATGTTACCAAAACTTTAGAAGGAATTATTTATGCACCCAGACCTCAAAAGTAAAGTAAAAACCGCACAAGAGGCGGCAGCTTTAATCAACAATGGCGAAATTATTGGCGTTAGTGGCTTCACGGGAGCCGGATACCCCAAAGTTATCCCTGCGGAACTGGCAAAAAGAGCCGGAGAGCTTAAAGCGAAAGGTGAGGAATTCAGCATATCGCTTTATACCGGAGCCTCCATAGGAGACGAGTGCGATGGCGTTTTAGCCCGTGCTGGCATAATGAAAATGCGCCTGCCTTACCAAAGCCACGCAGATGTTCGAAACAACATAAACAAGGGCTTAACCGAGTATATAGATATGCATCTATCTCATTCGGCGCGCATGATACGTATGGGCTTTGTTCCAAAGCCAACCCTTGCAATAGTTGATGCCTGCGACGTGACTCCAGACGGCAAAATTTACCTAACCGGCTGTGGTGGCAATACGCCAACATACCTGCAAACCGCAGAGCGCATAATAATTGAGCTGAACACTCACTACGGCGATACCTTGATAGGCTTGCACGATGTATATATCCCTGAACTCAGGGGAGAGATTCATATTCACTCTGCCGGAGATAAAATAGGCAAGGAGTATGTGCAGGTGGACCCAAACAAAATAGTGGCTATAGTAGAAACAAAGTTGCCAGATTCCTTAAAACCATTCGCTGCTCCAGACGAAGAGTCAAATGCTATAGCTGCCTATATTTTGGAATTCCTTTCGCACGAGCGCAAAAAAGGTCGCTTGCCAAATGATGTTCCTTACCAAAGCGGTGTTGGCAACGTGGCAAACGCAGTGCTTGGCACAATGGCAAAAGACCCAGCCCAAGCACCTGTGGCTCTCTATACAGAAGTTATCCAAGATTCCGTTTTTGATATTCTAGAGGCAGACAAACTCATTATTGCAAGCGGAGCCTCCGTTAGCTACTCCCTTGCTGGACAAGAGAAGTACAAGTCGAATGCTCACGCCAAAAACTGGAAGAGCAAATTTGTTTTGCGCCCACAGGAAATTTCCAATAACCCCGAAGTGATTCGCAGGCTTGGCGTAATTTCCATGAACACAGCACTTGAAGCCGATATTTTTGGCCACGTAAACAGCACACACGTAAATGGTTCCAGAATGATGAACGGCATAGGTGGTTCTGGCGATTTTGCCCGTAACTGCTTGCTCGGATTCTTTATGACCCCAAGCACTGCAAAAGGCGGGAAAATAAGCGCAATAGTTCCAATGGTGAGCCACACCGACCACACCGAGCACGATACAATGGTTTTTGTATCTGAACAGGGTCTTGCAGATTTAAGAGGCCTTGCTCCAATTAAAAGGGCGCGCTTGATTATTGAAAAGTGCGCACATCCAACTTACCGTCCGCTTTTACAAGAATATTTAGAATATGGTATTAAGCACTCCGCTTTGCACACCCCGCACTCTCTAGATAAAGCTTTTGATTTCCACAAAAGGCTAATAGAAACGGGCAGCATGATGGTTGGATAACCAAATGGAGATAGATAAAGATTTTACCATCCTAGCTATCAGTGATAACTACACTGGCTTGGATATTTTAAGCAGTATCCTATCTCCATACTATACAGTTAGAATGATATCTTCCACAATCGATGCTTTAAATACGCTGAACTCCGATGATGTACATTTGGTTATTCTAGACTGTGCGATGTATGACAGTGGAGGCTATGGATTTTTAGCCGAAGTAAAATCTCGCGAAGAGACAATGCAAATTCCCGTTATTCTTATAGGCGATACAAGCCAACCTGAATTTGAAGAATTAGCTTTTGCGTTTGGAGCTGTGGACTATATAAGCAAACCATTCCGCTCTTCTATAATCAAGGTGAGGGTCAATAACCAAAGGTTAATGGTAAAGCAAATAAAAGCCATAGAAGAACTCGGTTTGTTAGACCATCTAACAGGCATAACCAATAGGCGAGGCTTTGACAATAGAATTAATTTGGAATGGCTAAGGGCAATTAGAGATAATAGTTGTCTTAGCATGGCTATTTTAGATATAGATCATTTTAAGGTGTATAACGATGAATACGGACACGCACAAGGTGATGTTCTTTTGCGCACGCTTGCCCAAAAAATTATTTCTATGCTTAGAAGGCCAGGAGATTTTGTTGCGCGTTGGGGTGGAGAAGAATTTGTGTTAATGATGCCAAACACAACCCAAAAAGGTGCTACCGAGCACGCAGAGGAAATTCGCAAATCCGTACAAGAAATGGAAGTGCCAAATTTGCCATCTGCAACAGTGAGCATAGGAGTAGCTTCTGTTTTTCCTTCAATAAATTCCTCAATAACAGAAATTTTCGATATGGCAGACAAAGCCCTTTACCAAGCCAAAAATACGGGGCGAAACAAAGTGTGCTTCTTTACTTAGGCAACTCCTTCGCCTAGTTTTGCTTCCCTTATTTCTATATCTTTTCTTTCCCACAAATTTATTTCAACGGGTGGGATTTTTTCACCATCTTTATTATATATCAAAACAATGGCGGGTTTATTCTGCTCCTTTGTATTTGAGCGCATCACTATTCCTATACAGCCATCTAATTTTCCTTCGCCGTCCGAAGTGACCATTACCCTATCTCCTGAGCTATATACGGGAATCATTGCAATAAGGGTTTCAACAATAGAGGAATTGAGCTTTGCCCCGGAGAGCCGCACCAAAAACTTTATGCTGTTTATAGGTGTTTGGGCGGTGATGCCTGGTGGTGGAAATATAAGAGAAATATAATCCAGAGCAACAGCGGCTATTTCTGCGTATCTATTCATGGTCCCTTTGATTGTTGGTCCTGTTGTACGTACAGGTGGGCTATTTGTTCCAGTTAGCTTGCGAGGGTAGCCGCCTCCATCTTGTCGCTCGTGATGCTGCAAAGCCACATTTGCGCAAACCAAAGAGAGATTGCATATCTTGATAATTTCATATCCGTAATTCGGGTGCTGTTTTCTGAGTTCCAATTCTTGCAAAGATAATTTTGAATTCAGGCTTAATACGTGGTCTGGTAAAATAAAGTAGCCTATATCCATAAGCAATACTGCCAAAATTATGTCTTCAACTTCGTCCGGGGTAAAATTGTAGCGTTTTGCAAGCAATGCGGCAACTATGGCACAATCTATGGACTGCTGCTCGTAAAAATTTCCAAGAGAGCGAGTACCTGTTATGTGCAAAAGAGAAGGGTCTGACTTTTTAAGTTCTTGATAAATTTCTGCGGCTACTTTTCTAAAAGCTGCAATGTTGAGTGCTTCTTTTATAGCTTCTGGTTTGCCGAGAATTTCCTCTGGAGTGGGAACGGGTTCCTCGGAATTGTTTTTGATAAGCCCCATTTTTAAGCGAAAATCCAAAACTGTTTTTCTCAGCAAAAGAACGTTTTGGTTAATTGTAGCTTCAGAAACCAAATCTTCGCTTTCTAGGTCTTCTAGCCCCTCTTCTTGCACCCATATTCTGTCTATGCCAATGGCGGCAAGTTTTGTGCTAACATCCGGTGTCATTCTGAAACCGTTAGAAAGCATTATTTCTCCAGTATCGCGGTAAATGCTTCTGGCAAGAACGTGCCCAGCTCTAAGCTCTTTCAACGCAATTTGAAACATAAAACTACTCCCTTGTTATCTTGCTATTTGAAAAATCAGGTTCATTTTTAAAAGTTGCATATTTGAATATAGTCCTTCGCAAAACATTTAACATAGAAAAATCTGTGCTGCCGTTGAACTTTGAGTTTGAACCTTGCAAATATCCCAGCACAAAGGTCTCTTGCAAAGAGAAGGCGTCAGAAAATTCTGAATCCATTATTGACAAATCACCGTGAAAATCACTTCCTTCTAACGAAAATTTGCCGCTTGCTTTAACCTCGCTAAAGTAGTTGTTTTTTGCCCATATCGCTGAGTTTGCAAAAATGGCCTTTCCCTTGAAAATACTCTTGCTGAAATTCACATTGCCAAAAATGGAAACGCTTTGAAAATCCACATCTTTTTGAAATTCACTCGCAAAAAAAACAACATTGCCATTAAAACGAACTCCCTCTGCCTTAACATTGCCTTTAAAAATACATTTCTCAAAATATACATTTCCATTTGTTCGAGTGCCTTCTATCTTGTTAAAATCCAAATCGCCGTCTATAATGGCCCCTTTAATTTGCATTGCCTTGCCGCTTGCCAAATTTTTTATTATCTCTTCTGGCTTAATCACAGTTTGAGCATTGCAGGCGGTGGCCAGAATGAGAACTAATATGTAAGCCATTGCATTCCTCATTTTTTTCTGTTTCTCAAAATCAAAGACTTTATTTCTTCTGGATTATAAGCATTTGGCTTGCCACCCAATTCTTGCACGGATATTGCTTTTGAATTTGGCGTAGAAACTATATCATTTTGCATAACACCATCTACAAATCGCAAAGGTCTGCCGTTATCTGTGGCTAGAAAGTAAAAACTGTTAGGTTCTGCATAAACAACCAAATAGTATTGTCCGGTGATTTTTGGCATTGTGTAGCGCACGGACTGCTGTTTAGCTGTGCCTTCGTAAATAATCCCATTTTCATTTGCGTTAAAAGCGTTATAGTACATATAAGTCACATTTCCTGAATTTTGCATATTGTACGAAAAAACTCTTTCTCTAGGTGAATTTTTATCGGGAACAGAATCTTTTACAGAAGTTATTTGCAACTCGTTTGAAGACAATTGTTTTGCCCTAGCACTAGAATTAGAGTTTTCTGCTACAAAAGCGGTAAAGCAGAATTTGCTCAAAAAGAAATCGTAATCGACCCAAATGCTGCCTTTATCGCCCCAATCATCTGCCCACGAATTGCGAACCCTAAAGGCTCTTTTGCTGTCGTCGTAGCCAACGACAATCATAGCGTGATAGGCATGCTGCATTCCAGGATTATTGTATGTATCTGAGCTTATAGGAGAAGCACTGCTCCATCTCATAAATCTATCGCCTAGCTTTGCGCCAAATAAAACAGGCCTGCCTTGTGCCAAATGACTTTTGAAATTGCCTTGCGTCATTCCTGCTTTGTCATTGCCTCCAGCCAAAGTAGTATTGGCAGCAATTTTTCTGTAATTACCCAACTTGTTGCTGGAATTGCCAGATGAAGTTCCTGAACAATTTCCCATACTGGTGTAGGGAACAGAACTCATACTTGCGGCTCCTTTTGAAATTAAAGCATCTAGAGCAGGTTCAAAATTCGTTCCACCGCAATTTGAGCCTTTATCTGAGTTGGGGATAGTGAACCATAAATCTTTGGGGCTTGTTTGATTTTCAGATTTCCTCAAATCTGCTGCACTCCAGTTTTTGTCTATGGCGTTTAAGGAGGTTTTTAGATTATAGCCAGTTGCCCAGGCAACGCATGTTCCGTATTGTCCCTGATCGCCTATGGGTGGAAATATACTTTCCAAATCTTTATGTGGTGGCAAATTTGTGGTATCGCCATCATCAACCACAACTGGAATGCTATCTAAATTTTCATTTTCCGCAAGCCATCCTGTTTTGGAAATGATTTCATTTAAAATACAGTCTATGTCAGGACAATTTAATAAATTGTTTAAATCATCAAAAACGTGATTTCCGCAAGAAGAAAGAAACATTGCGGATAAGAAAAAAAACGAAATAAAGGTTCGTTTGAACATTAGTTCCTCCTTTCTGTCATTGCTTCAAAAAAATCTTTGAGCAATGTGTTGATATGACTCTTGGGCAATTTTTCTAATATTTCTGTTGCTTTGGATAAATGCAAACAGGCTATTGTCTTTGCCTCTTCAAAACAATTTGAATTTTTCAATTTCTCAACTATTAAAGTTGCAGCACTTGGTTCGGTAGCGTTTTTAACAAGCATTTCCATTTCTTCTTTTGGATTCTTCTGAAAATATAGTAAAAGTGGAAGCGTTATTAAACCATTTTGCAAGTCGCCAAAATTACTTTTTCCTAAGGCTTCTGCGCCAATGCCATAATCCAAAATATCGTCTATTATCTGGAAGGCTATGCCAAAATTTAGCCCCAAATCTCCGCATGCTTCAACTATTTCATTGTCGTATCCAGCCAAAATTGCTCCGCTTTGTGCACAAGACACAAGCAAAGATGCTGTTTTGCCTTCTATTACACGTATATAATCTTCAAAAGAAATATTTATATTTCCGGCTAAATCCACTTCCAAAATTTCTCCGGCAACAAGAGCACTTGCAGCCTTTGCAAGGCTTTGCGGAATGCGGCGGTCTTCTTCATTAACAACAAACATAAGAGACTGTGCAAGCATATAGTCGCCGGCAAGAACGGCTATTTTGTTTCCAAAATCGTGATGCAGGGAACTCACTCCGCGGCGAAACTCGCTACGGTCTATAACATCGTCGTGCACTAGGCTTGCCAGATGTAGCATTTCAACACTCGCTGCTGCCCTAGCCATTCTCTCTAAATCTTTTGTTTCTCCATTGCTTTGCGAGAGCAAAAAAAGCAAAATTGAACGGAGTCTTTTACCCGGTTTTTCCACTGTTTGTGTAATGCGTTCTCTCAAACCCTTTGGAGAATTTTCAGCGACTTGGCGCATCATTTTATCCGAAAGATCCAAAGATGGTTTAACCATATCTCTGGCTTCCGTAATTACGCTTTGATATTTGTCCAAAAAAGTCAAACCTATAATTCTCCGTTTTCTTGTCGCCTTTTTGAAAATACGCTGGTGGGGTATTGAACTCTTGTGTGTGTGCTGCCTTCCAAACCCTGCAAAAATCCCTCACCGAGTTCTTTTAAATCGTTTATGGTTAAACCAGAATCGTTGAGTTGGTCTTCAAACATTTTGTCTTCTATGGTTTTTTGAATCATTTTTGACAGTTGCTCTGGTTTAGAATTTTGCATTGAACGGCTTGTTGCTTCTATTGCATCAGCAAGCATGAGCACCGCAGATTCTTTGCTATGCGGTATGGAACCTTTGTAGCGAAAATCAATTACGTCTATCTCTTTGTCTGTGTACATTTCTTTAGCCTTGTTGTAAAAATAATATGCCACATTGGTTCCGTGGTGTTCTTTTATGCCGGCTATAATGGAATCTGGTAAATTGTATTCTTCGGCAAATTCAACCCCTCTTTCTACGTGCGCCCTTAAAATTTTTATTGAATCGTAAGGAGATAGATTATCGTGAGGGTTATAGCCAAATCTTTGATTTTCTGTGAAATATTCGGGGCGCATAGTTTTGCCAATATCGTGGTAAAGTGCCATTACCCTTATTAAAAGAGTGTTTGCTCCAATTCGCTCTCCCGCTATTTCACCAAGGTTTCCAACTTGAATGCTGTGGTGAAAACTGCCCGGAGCATATTCAGACAAATGCCTGAGCAAAGGATGATTGAAATCGGAGAGTTCCACCAATCTTAAATTTGTTGTTATTTGAAAAAGCCTTTCAAAAACATTGCAAAAAACAGATACAAAAGTTACGCTTAACAATAAATTCGCAGCACCGAGCAAAAAGTTTTGCCAATAAGCATCCCAAGACACGCTGTTTCGCAAAAGCAAAATTGCAAGCAACGACACAGCAAAAATAACAAGCCCGGCTCCAAATGCCTGCATGAACCTAACTCTGTATCTTATATTATTCACTATTAAACTCATAGCAAATGATATGAAAAACGCAACTATGCACAGTGATAAATCGTAATATGCAAAAACTCCAATTAAAACAGAACTCCAAACAGATGCGGTTATAGCTGTTCTAAACGGATAAAGAACCGATATTAAAATAGGAGCGAATGCAAAGGGATAAAACCAAATTATATTCAGGTATTCGTTTTGAATGAATATGGAAAAGAAATCGTGAACTATGCGAAAGAGAACAATCTGGGCTATTAGTATAATGGAAATTGCCCATATATGCAAAGGGCGAACTTTTCTATCTAAACGAAAATACCATAGATAAAAAGAAAGCGTGGAAATGAGCATAAAATACAATATGTACTGCCCATAAGTAGCCGTATAAAAAAATGAAACGGAATCTTTTTGAATGGCGTTCTGCATTGCTTTAATTTTTTCCAAAGTTTCTTTTGTAACTATTGAACCTTGTGATATTATTTCCATTCCGCGAGGAATCATGCCCTTTGAGGGGTTCACCTGCGCTGCCGCAGCAGCTTTGCGTGCTTCGGTTTCTTTATCCAAATAAAATATATTTGGTGCCACGAACACATACAAAATTTCATAAAATGCACTAGTTATTCCGGGATTTGAATTAAAAGCGTTTTTATGTTTGTCTAAAACAGCATCTATTAAAATTTCCTTTAGACGAATGGAAGAACTTTCTACAATTGAGTCTTTGCCGTTTTTGATTAGCAAAACCTCTTGCTTTGAATACAATATATAATTAACGGAATTTAAATTGCGAGATTCTTTAAACATTGTAACATCTTTTGCTCGCTCTGCTATTAAAGTGTTTGAAATGCCTTGCGAAAGCATTATTTTAAAAATGTTTTTCAAAGTATCTATGGCCGTTGCATTTTGGACCAGTTGATTTAAAGCAGCAGACGAAATTTTGCGCACAATGGATTGGTATAAATCTCCTGTAACGGCTATCTTTCTCTGTTCTACGGCTGCTGCATTTGATATTTCTGCTTGCAATTTGCCATAAGTTTCAATTTGCGATATGAGCAGGTCAAAATTTTCAGAAAGTTTTTTGGTCGCTTCTTCACTGTATTCAAACACAGGTTGAACCTTATCTTTGGCTCTTTTCATTTCATCTTCTAATTCTTGCTGGCTTTTTAAAACATCAAAGGATATTTGCGCCACAATTGAACGAGGTGCACTTTGCCCAAGGACTGGAAGTTCCGATTTATGCGCTATGTCTTCTGTTGGAAATAAAATAATTGCAGATACTGTAAATATCAAAGAACAAAATATAAAATGAAAAAAACGTTTATTCATAATTAATTATATCAGTTCCCATAGCGCTTCTGCTATGTTTGCTGAATTTTCTGCCATTGCTGCTTCTTTTGTAGGAACTCCTTGTAGTTTTTGTTCTAGACCCTTGCTGTTAATCATTGTGCCAGAATTTTCAATCCAGTGGCGAATGCCTATTGCAAGAGTTGCTTTTTTTGCGGTATTTCCGTTGAATGGGCTTAAAACTATGTGCTTTTCGATATTATCCAAGACTGCCGCCTCTTTTGGGGCGTAGTCCCATAAGTCTGCGGAAACGGTTATTAAAAGTTCAAATTCTTTTGCCTTTTGCAAAGACTCTTTTAAATTTGCATTGATGCCAGCTTTTTCAAGACAAGCTCTGTTTGCAACAGGGTCGCCAGAGCGGGCAATGCCGTCTGCTTCTTGAACCGGCAAAAAGGAACCGCCAAAAAGCTGTGCCCTGTTGCCTATTTTATCTGCAAGTTTTTTGAATGCGGCAATTTCTTCCGCTGTGCATGTGGTGCCAAGAACTATGGCTATTTTCCCTTTTGTCTCTTTTATAAGCTCTGCAACTTTAGGAATATCGCCGCTTAGCAACCTGTTTTCGTGTACGTTTTGAACCACATCTCTTGCCGCATTTGAAAGCCAGCTTCTG
Source organism: Candidatus Fibrimonadaceae bacterium (assembly GCA_031281345.1). GTDB lineage: Bacteria > Fibrobacterota > Fibrobacteria > Fibrobacterales > Fibrobacteraceae > Fibrimonas. The sequence continues at coordinate 2,616 of JAITFN010000023.1, read as the reverse complement.
TTTACTTCTGCATTGCAGCGCGGCGTGATTCTATAAACAACTCCGTCTGCGTAGTCCACCCATATATTTGCGCCAAGTGAATCGTCCATTGACACAGTTGGAACTTTGCTCAAAGCCCAAACGCGTTTTCTAAAACGGAAAGCCTTATCGGTTAATGCTCCAACGGGGCAAATATCGCTGAGGCATCTGTCGTAAGGGTGGTTCAGTTTTTCGTTTGGGAATGTTGTTATATAAGTGTGCCCGCCTCTTGATGCGAGCTGCAACTGCTCATCGCCTGCAACGTGGCGCATAAACCTAACGCATCTGTCGCATTGAATGCAGCGTTCTTCGTCTAGAGCAATTCTCGGTCCCAAATCAACTCGCTTGCCGCCTCTGTGCTGCCCCTTGCTATCGGTGGAGGAGTGTTCGGGGTTTCCGTGGTAGAGCTTTCCCACTTCGGGGCTCAACCTGCTATTTGAGGCTCCTGCCATTACATAATTTTCTTGGAGCATGCACTCGCCGGCTTTGTCGCAAATTGGGCAATCCAGCGGGTGGTTCACGAGCAAAAATTCCAAAACCGCCTTGCGTGCCTCTGCAACACGAGGGCTGCTTGCTGGGGTTGCAACCTTCATGCCTGCACGCACGGGTGTGTAGCAGCCAATGGTTAGTGCCATTCCTCTAGGTCCATCTACCTCAACCAAGCACTGGCGGCAATTTCCGCTAACGGGCAAATATCCGTGATAGCACAAATGCGGGGTTTCGATTCCAATCGCTTTAAGAGCCTCTATGAGGTTTGTGTCGCTAGGAACCTGAACTTCTTTGTTGTCCACAGTGATTGTCACCAACGGCGAAGAAGCTGTTGGCAATACAGGCATATTATAATGGTTGCTCATATATTATATGGTAATATATAAAAATTCACAGCAAATTTGCGGTGAATAAGCGTGTTTATCAAACAACTAGCAACGATTCATCCCAGCTTTCGTGCTTCTCAAAACCGAGAAGATTCGCAGTTGTAGCCGCAATGTTTGAAAGACCCGCATTCTTAATGTCTTTTAGCTTTAACTTTCCGCCAGTTACATTATCGTAGAGAATAAATGGAACAGGATTTAGCGTATGAGCCGTTTTTGCCTTAAAGGAGCCGTCTTTGTTTTTCGCTGGCTCTTTGGTTTTTTTGTCTATCTCGTACATCTCGTCTGCATTGCCGTGGTCTGCGGTGATTAAGGCAACTCCACCCATAGCATCGAGAACGGGCAAAATGCGAGCAATAGCCAAATCCACCGCCTCAACAGCCATAGTTGCAGCACGGAAAGAACCCGTGTGCCCAACCATATCGCCGTTTGCAAAGTTGCAACGCAAGGTGCTGTATTTGCCGCTTTTGAGTGCCTCTATCATTGCATCTGCTATTTCCGCAGATTTCATCCACGGGCGTTGCTCAAAGGGGATAACATCGCTTGGAACTTCAAGGTATGTTTCGCCGTCAAATTTTCCGGAGCGGTTGCCGTTCCAGAAATATGTCACGTGACCGAATTTCTGCGTTTCAGAGCATGCGAATTGCGTTAAGCTGCTTTTTGAAAACCACTCGCCGCTTGTGTTTTTAATTGCTGGAGGAGGCACCAAAAAGCGGCCCGGAAGTTTTAAATCGCCATCGTATTGAAGCATTCCAGCATAGGTAACTTTTGGAACTCGTTTGCGGTCAAAGTGGGTGAAGGAGCTTTCTTCAAAGGCTCTTGTTATTTCAATTGCTCTGTCTCCGCGGAAGTTGAAAAATACCACCGAATCGCCATCGTTGATTGTGCCAACAGGCTCGTTGTTTTTTGCAATAACAAAGGGCGGCAAGTCTTGGTCTATTGTGCCTTTGTATTTTTCGCGCAGAGCTTTTATAGCAACCGATGCGCTCTCAAATTTATCGCCTTCTCCAAGCACGTGAATTTGCCAGCCAAGCTCAACCATTTTCCAGTTGGCTTCGTATCTATCCATTGTAATTTTCATTCTGCCGCCACCACTCGCTATGCAAACATCAAATGCGGAATCGCTGAGTTCAGCGCAGAATTTTTCAAAAGGCTCAACATATTCCAAGGCACTTGTTTCTGGAACATCACGCCCGTCTAGGAGAATATGAACTCTAACGCGCTTCAAGCCTTCTTTTTTGGCCTCTGCAATCATGGCTTTAAGGTGGTCTATGTGGCTGTGTACATTTCCGTCTGAAAACAAGCCCATAAAGTGGAGCGTTCCGTTTGCCGCACCTTTTACAACTTCTTTCCAAGCGTCTCTGTTCCAAATTTCGCCTGCCTTTATGGACTCTGCAACCAAGGCTGCCCCCTGATTATACACCTGCCCTGCACCTATGGCATTGTGCCCAACCTCGGAGTTGCCCATATCTTCGTCGCTTGGCATTCCAACGGCTGTGCCGTGCGCTCTGAGCGTTATGTTTGGATATTTGGCAAAGAGGTTGTCTAACGTGGGTTTGCGGGCAAAAGCCACCGCATTGCCTTGTTCGTTTTTGGAAATCCCAACTCCGTCCATAACTATGGTTAGAAGGGGACCTTTTATACCTGCGAAAGAGGAGAGTTTTTTTAGCATACTGGGAAAATAGTAAATGCTGATTTAAAATTTCATTTTTCCTTTAACCTCTTC
>JAITFN010000022.1 GCA_031281345.1 Candidatus Fibrimonadaceae bacterium | reverse complement strand
GCGGCTATAGGCGGCGGGAGACACCCGTTCCCTTCCCGAACACGGAAGTTAAGCCGCTTGCCGCCAATGGTACCTCACCGAAATGGTGCGGGAGAGTAGGTCGCCGCCGAGGTTCTTTTTAGCTTTATTAGAGAGTATGTTTAATCTTTAAATGCAGGCGTGGCCAAATGGATTAAGGCATCTGGCTACGAACCAGAAGATTGCAGGTTCGAGTCCTGCCGTCTGCATTTTTTATTTTCACCCGCATTTTTGTATGTTACAAGTAGTATGGAGAATATTTTATTAATATCCAACGAACCCGAGAGGTGGGACTCATTTGAAAGAGGTCTGCGCGGGTCATATAAGTTTATTATTTCAAATCCATCAGAAAAAACCAACTTTTCAAATGCAACATTAATCGCCATTGATAAAACAGAATATATACAGAAAATTCCGGCGGCCGAAAAAAGAAAATTTCCCATTGTATTTTTTGGCAACTCAGATGACTTTTCAACCGAAATCAGCGCCAGAAAATCGGGTGTTGCAGAGTTTTTTTCACCTCCATTCAACAAAGAATTATTTTTGATTCGCCTTAGAAATGTAAGGGCCAATAGCGAAAATGTACGCTGGATGCAGATGATTAGGCGTGAGATGATTTATGTGCAAGACTGCATGGCAGAAATACTCGCTCAAACAGTTGAAAGCAGAGATAAAAATACCGGTGGACATATACTTAGAACAGCCACCTTTATAGGGATACTCGGAGAAGAATTTGTGGAAAGTGGCATACTTACAAGGGAGCAGGTGGACCTCATTGTTCGTGCTGCGCTTTTGCATGATGTGGGAAAAATAGGGGTTAGAGATTCAATTTTGCTAAAACCTGGTCCATTGACAGATGAAGAACGTTTGGAAATGATGAGCCACCCGGAAAAGGGGGCTAATTTGATAAAAACAATGCAAAAAAGGTTTGAAAGCCACACTTATTTGCAATATGCCTACGACATAGCTTTGAATCATCACGAGTATTTTAACGGCAAAGGCTACCCAAATGGCAAAAAAGGCGAGGAAATACCTTTCTGGGCAAGGCTTATGTCTGTGGTTGATGTGTACGATGCCCTGGTTTCCGATAGGGTCTATCGCAGTGGCATGCCAAAGGATAAGGCTTTTGAAATCATTTTCAACGGCAGTGGCACCCAATTTGACCCTGTTATACTGAAAGCTTTTGACAACTGCAAAGATTTAATGATTTAATTCTCAAATTTTTGCTCCTTTTTTAAAAAAAAATTATATATTTCCCATATAACTATTAATTCTGTGAGGTTTGTGAATGAAGTTCTCAAAATTGACTGCATGCGGCGCTTTTGCGCTGTTTTTTGCTTTTTTGGTCTCTTGTGAAGAAAAAGAAGCTAAAACTGCCGAAGCTAAGACTTCTGGCTATCCACGTAGCGAAACCCTTTATTTGGCAGGTTCGCAGTGGGGTGAGCCTAATACTTTCAATCCACTAGTGGAACCATGGCTAGTGGCTTGGCCTGCTAACGACCGCTTCAATTTAATGTATGAACCTTTAACTGCCTATAACTCACTAACCGGTTCAACCGAGCCTATACTAGGAACTCTAGTTTCTTACGATGCCGAGAAAGTCGTGGTGGACATTCAGCACGAGGCTAAATGGAGTGATGGAATGCCCGTTACCTCCAAAGATGTCAAATTTATTTATGAGCTTGGCAAAAGGTTCCCTCAGGCACCAACCTCTTATGTGGGTGAATTTGTCAGCGAAATAAAGGTAGATACCATTAATGATGGCGTGGAAAGATTATCTTTTATGGTTAACAAAAAAGAGCGTGATAATCCGCTTGTTATTTTAGATCAGTTGCAAGCCATTCGCATAGTTCCTTCCCATGTGTTTGAAAAATATTTAGAGGAAAATAACGGGGATTTTTCCGCTGTGAAAAAAATTAAATGCGATGAGAGGCCTATTGTTTCGGGTCCATATACCCTTGCTCAATACAACAATGAGCGCATAGTTTTGGTTCGCCGTGATGACTACTGGGGAAACAAAGTTCTCCACGATGGCGCTCTTCCAGTTCCAAAATACATAATTCATCCCATATTCAAAAATAACGATGCTTTTGCCATAAACCTGCAAAAAGGCGATTTAGATGCCTCAATGAATTACATTCCCCGTGTGAACGAGAAAAAGAAAGATGCTGTGAATACTTGGTATGATGCTCCTCCATACTTTGTTCCGGGTTCCATGCACTTCTTGTTTTTGAACAATACCAAAGCACCACTGAATGATAAGAAATTCCGCCGTGCAATGGCAGCTGCCATAGATTACGATGCAATTAGCCGTCTTGCGCTTTCTAACTATGCACCAAAAATGAAACCTGGTTTAATAATGCCTGAGGGTCTGGAAAAGAAATTTTACAACGAAGAAGAGGTGAGCAAACACAGCGTTCCGCTTGGCGACAAAGAATATGCCAAAAAACTGCTTGCAGAGGCAGGTTACAAGGCCGGATTTGATGACAAGGGCAATCTGAAATACTCACTAGGTCCAAAGGGAGATACCTTGCCAACTTTGTTGATAAAAGCTCCAGCCGGATGGTCGGACTGGGAAGCTATTGTGAATTTGGTGGTTAAGCATTTGCGCTCCGTTGGCATTGATGTTCGCGAAGGTTTTGTCGATGGCAGCCAGTATTGGCCTGCCTTGCCTGCTGGCGAATTTGATATTATTATGAGAAAGCCTCCGGTGGCGGTTACCGCTTCTCTTCCTTGGAACCGCTTTAATGCAGTTATGTCTGCGCGTAACTGGGTTGCCGTGGGTGAAGGCAGTATGAACGAAAACGAAGGCCGCTACAAAAACAAGAGAGCAGATGAGTTGCTAGACAAAATACCATTGCTCTTGGAAAATGAAGAAGCTTTAAAATCCGCTTACATTGAGCTCAACAATATATTCTTGGACGACCAGCCGGTTATACCAGTTTGTCATTTGCCCGAAGAATATTACCAGTTTAGTGAAAAGCGTTGGACGGGTTGGCCCACAGATAAAAATCCGTTTGCTCCGCCACAACTTCCTTGGGTTGGAAGCGGCATAAACACTCTTTGGAGACTTAAGCAGGTTAAGTAACTTGCTTTTTTCTAAGTTAGGGACAACATGCTTAAAAAGTATCCGACCGTTCGTTATGTTTTGCAAAGAGCAATCTGGTATTTCCTTACATTTTTGGTTGCTCTTTCGCTGAACTTCTTTTTGCCACGTTTAGGCTCGGATCCTGTGGACATAATGATGGCCCAGTCATCGTTTAGCAGCCCTGAAATTCGCAAGCAAACAGAAGAGAATCTTCGTAAGGATTTTGGTTTGATTGTTGTGGATAAACAAGGCAACATACAACGAGACGAAAAAGGAAACGCTATTAAAGCATCTAAAATTTCGCAACTTGTAAATTACATCGGTCAGGTTTTCAAAGGCGATTTGGGAACATCTTTTAAAAATCAAAAAAAGGTTTCTGAAATAATTGTGCAGGCTCTGCCTTGGACACTTGCTTTGCAATTACCAACTATTTTATTTGGTTGGATATTCGGTAATGGTTTGGGAGCTCTTGCAGCTTATAGGCGAGGCGTTTTTGACAAGGTAATTTTTCCGCTCGCTCTTTTGATGAGTTCAATTCCTTTCTTTGTGTTTGGAATGGTGCTTGTTTATTTCTTTGGAATTGTGTGGGAAATTTTCCCAGCCGTTGGTGCTTACTCTCTTGAACTTACGCCTGGATTTTCTTTGGATTTTATAATCTCTGTTGCATATCATTATATTTTGCCATTCTTCTCCATATTCCTTATTCTTGCTGGCGGCCAGGCTATAGGCATGCGTTCAATGGGAATTTATGAGCTTGGCACAGACTATATTAAATATGCTAAATGGCTTGGCTTAAAAGAAAGCAGAGTGCTTGTTTATTTATTCCGCAATGCAATGCTTCCGCAGCTAACAGGGCTAGCTCTTTCCATTGGCCAAATGGTGGGTGGTGCTTTGATAACAGAAATGATTTTCTCTTACCCAGGCCTTGGCATGGCAATGCTAACCGCAATACAAACAAACGATTATCCTGTTATACAAGGTGTTACGTTATTGATTACAACCAGTGTTTTGCTTGCGAATTTTACAGTTGATATTTTAATTGCTCTGCTAGACCCTCGTGTAAAACAAAGTTTATCTATGGATGCCAAATAAGGAGATGCAGCATGTTTAAACTGCTTAAAAATTTGATAAAGGAACCGATGTTTGTTATAGGTTCCGTTCTTTTTTTGACTACCATATTTGCAGGCTTGTTAGGGCCTTTTTTCTATACGGCTGCGCCAGAAGGAATGTCTTATGAAACGCCATCTTCGCAGTACTGGCTTGGAACAGATAACCTTGGGCAAGACTATGTAGCTTTGCTTTTGAAAGGTTTGCAAAACAGCCTTTATGTAGGTTTTATGGCTGGTATAATAGCCACCACTGTAGGAACGCTCATTGGGCTTTTTGGTGGATTTAAAGGTGGCATTGTTGATGATATTTTAAATATGTTCACAAATTTATTTATAGTTATACCTTCTTTTGTTGTTTTGGTTTTGGTTAGCGCTTCTTGGCCAGAGGGTCGTTCCTTAACGCTTATAGCTGTGCTAATAGGACTCACAACCTGGCCCTGGACAGCTCGTTCTGTGAGAGCTCAGGCTGCTAGCTTAAGAGGTAGAGACCATATTTCTCTTGCTCGCATAAATGGCGCAACTAATTTGGAAATAATATTCAAACATATTTTGCCATACCTTGCATCTTACGTATTTATGGTGTTTATTATGCAGGTGGCAAGCGGCATATTGTCTGAGAGCGCAATTAGCATGATAGGCCTTGGACCTATAGGTGAAGGCTCAACATCCCTTGGAGTTATACTTAATACTGCAAAGAATAATTCTGCCATAACTTACGGATATTGGTGGGGTATTTTCCCTGCTGCCATTGTGATTACGGTTATAGTTTTTGCCCTTTATTTACTCAATAATTCTATGGAAGGTGTTTTTAATCCTCGGTTGAGGAAGTAGGCGGTTTAAAATGAGTCATATACTGGAAGTCAAAGATTTAACCCTGCATTATTTAACCCGCTTTGGGCAAAAGATACATGCGGTTACCGATGTGTCTTTTACAATGAAGCAAGGTGAAATTTTAGGCATTGCCGGAGAATCTGGCTGCGGAAAATCAACTTTGGTAAACGGCTTAATGGGTTTGTTTATTCCGCCTCTTTACCCAACAAGCGGCGATGTTCTGGTTAATGGCGAGTCGCTGATGAATCGTACGCCCCAAGACATTCGAGTTAATGTTCTTTCGCAAAAAGTTTCAATGATTCCTCAAGGTGCTTTTAATGCTCTTAATCCAACACGTAAAATAAAAGATATTGCAGCAGATGTTATGGCTGCTCATAGTGAAAACAAAAGTGGCAACAAGAACGAAATTTACGAGCGTTTGCGCGAACGTTTTGATTTGTTTGGAATGGAAACAGAACGTATTTTAAATGCTTATCCAATTCAGCTAACAGCAGGGGAGAGGCAGCGTTCAGTTATTGGAATTTCCACTTTGCTAAACCCAAAGGTTGTTATTGCAGACGAACCAACTTCTGCTTTGGATGTAACCACTCAAAAGGTTGTTATTAAAATGATATTTGACTTGCTAGAGAAAAATATTTTCTCTACAATGATATTCATAACTCACGAGCTTCCCTTGCTTCGCCACGTTGCGCACAATATAGCCATTATGTATGCTGGGGAATTTGTTGAATATGGCACAGCTGTTCAAGTGGTACACGACCCTCGCCATCCTTACACTAAGGCTTTAATGGGAGCTATGCTAAGTGCAGACGCAAATCAAAAAAACAAAAAGCCAACTACAATAGAAGGTGCGCCGCCAAGCCTCGCAAAAAAAATAGAAGGTTGTCGTTTTGCGGAGCGTTGCCCAAGCGCAAGGCCGGAATGTAGGAGCAAAGGGCAAAATCTGCGCATGGTAGGTGAACGTTTAGTGAGGTGCGATTATGCGGAGTAATGTTGTATTTTCTGCAAAGAATATCAGTAAGTATTTTGGGCACGGCAAAAAAATTGTTTGCGCAGTTGACGATATTTCTTTTGATATTGCAGATGGTGAAATTGTTTCCATAGTTGGCGGCTCGGGTTGCGGAAAAAGTGTTCTTGCAAAAATAATGCTTGGGCTTTATTCTCCAGACAGAGGTACTTTTTTATACAAAGGCAAGCCAATTGTTGATACCCGCGACCATTGGAATGAAGTGCAGAGCGTTTTTCAAGATCCCTTTGGTTGCTTTAACCAATTTTTCTCAATTCGCACACAACTCAAAGATGCTTTTGGCATACTCAAAAACAAACCATCAAAGCAAGAGATAGAGCAGCGGGTAGATGAGGCTTTGCTTGCTGTGAACGTTAAGCCCGCAGATATTGAAGGGAAATATCCTTTTGAACTGAGCGGAGGCCAAATGCAGAGAATGCTTTTGGCTCGCATATTTGCCCTTAAACCCAAGGTTCTTATTGCAGACGAGCCTACATCTATGGTTGATGCCTGCGTTAGGGCAAATATCTTGGATTATTTGATGAAACTCAAAGAAAGCCTAGGGATGACCATTGTGTTTGTTACCCACGATATAGGGCTTGCCTATTATGTGAGCGACCGTATTTTTATTATGCACGAGTCTAAAATAGTGGAGGCCGGAAAGCCAGAAGACGTGACCCAGCACCCAAAGAGTGAACATACAATTCGTTTATTAGAGGATATTCCAGACATAAATAGAGAATGGATAAAGAAGTAAATTTACTATATTACCTTAAATTGGAGAAAGTTTTATGAATGCAAATTTGGCTAAACTTAAAGCAGACGGAAAAAAGTATCGTTTGGTGACAAGGTCGGATTTTGACGGACTTGTGTGCGGAATGCTTTTAACGGAACTTGACCTAGTTGACGACATTAAATTTGTTCATCCCAAAGATATGCAAGACGGTTTGGTTGAGCTTACGGAGCGGGATATAAGCACAAATTTACCTTACCAACCCTCTTGTGCTTTTATTTTTGACCATCACGAAAGCGAAATTTTGAGGAATGCTGAGGTCAACAGAGATACTTACATAGTAGATCCAAATGCCCCCTCTGCTTCAAGGGTTGTTTACGACTGGCTTGGTGGGCTAGAGACATTTCCCCGCATAGATGTTGGAATGATGAACGCTGTTGATAAAGCAGATAGTGCTCAGTTTTCCAGAGATGATATTTTAGAACCCAAAGATTGGGAGTTGCTCAGTTTTTTAATGGATAGCCGCACGGGGCTTGGGCGTTTCAGAGAATTCCGCATTAGCAATTATCAGCTTATGATGGAATTAATCTCTTATTGCAAAAGCCACACTATAAACGAAATCTTAAAGCACCCAGATGTTGACGAGAGAATCCAAATTTACCGCGCTCACGAAAAACAATTCAGAGAACAGGTTTTGCGTTGCACAAAGGTACACAAAAATTTGGGCATTTTAGATTTAAGAAACGAAGAAACAATCTGGGCGGGGAATCGTTTTATGATTTATGCCTTGTTCCCAGAAATCAATATAAGCATTCACGTTCTGTGGGGGCTTAGAATGCAGAATACTGTTTTTGCAACAGGAAAATCTATTTTTGACCGGAGTTCTAAAACCGATATTGGAGCGCTTATGCTTAAATATGGCGGTGGTGGTCATGCTGCTGCCGGAACTTGCCAAGTGCCAAATGAACAAGCTACCAAGGTATTGTCTGAGCTTATAGCGACTATAAATTCAGATGGATAATATAAAGGTGTAGCAATATGGGCGACACTGAACGTATTGGACAGGAGAATATGTTTGTCGCGTATGAGGAATTTCTGTTCCCCAAAGTATATTTTTTGCAAAGAATAAAAGAGGAAATATATCGCTGCAATCGTAGAAATAAATGTTTTTTATGGATTGAAATTCCTCTGAAAGACTTTGATAGAAGATTTGGCTTGCAAATTCCTTTTGGGCCAGAAACTGAAAAAAAAAATAATATTTTAGATGCTTGGAGAATATCTGTGCAGACTATTCTTTCCGAAGAATATATGGGCATTATAGGGCAGGGCAAGGGTTGTATATGGTGTTTGTATTCCAATAAAGATTTATCATTTTTAGAAAAAATAAAAGATAGCATAGAGAAACGCATAAAAGAAGCTGGACTTTTGGAATATCTTTCAGGTTTAAATTTCAATGCGTATTTTTACAGCGGCAAATCGCAGTCTTTTGTTCAAGAAGAAGACAGATTCATAAAAAAATGGAATAACGAAGAGATTTTTTTTAATATAAAACGTATTTCTATTGAAAACCTGAAAGAAAAAACTTTCCGTGGGTTTTATATAAGGCTTTTGAAAAGAGCCATAGATGTTGTTGGTAGTTTATTTGGCATAGTGATATTTTTTGTAATTATGCTTGTGTGCGCTGCTATTGTGAAACGCGCTCTTCTTAAATGGGCTGCGGAGCAAGAAAAACTTGGAAATCACGTAGGGGATACTTCAGTTATATTCAAGCAAATAAGAGTTGGGCGCAATGGCAAATTATTTAAATGCTATAAATTCAGAACTATGTACCCGGGTGCAGACAGAGAAAAGGAAAAACTTAAGAAACAGCAAGAAGCCGCGAGTGACGGGGTAAATAGGGGACCTACATTTAAAATGGAAGATGATCCAAGAATATTGAAACACGGCGGGGCATTTTTACGGCGACATAGCTTAGATGAATTGCCGCAGTTTCTCAATGTGCTAAAAGGCGATATGAGCCTTGTTGGACCAAGACCCCCAACTACCGATGAAATAAAAAAATATGAGGCTTGGCACTATATAAGACTTTCTGTTAAGCCAGGGCTTACATGCTTTTGGCAAACCAGCGGGCGCAATAACATCAATTTTGAAGAGTGGATGCGACTTGATAATAAATACATACGTGACCGCAGTACCTTGGTAGATTTGAAATTGAAATTGAAAACGCTTGAAGTGATGCTCAGTGGAAAGGGGGCTAGTTAATTTGAAAGAAATTGCCGAGCGAGTTTTACCTCTGAATAATTTTGAATATCCTGAAACTTTGGCTATGCGTATTGAAAATATGGCAGAGGATATGCATAAAAAAGGTTGGTTTTTTACGCATTCTTCAGCAGATGAACTGATGGAAAATATAGTGCTTTTTTTTGAAAGGGATTACCCCACAAACTCGTTGTAAATAGACACTATTGCTTTTTCAAAATCTTCTTCGTTAACTCCAACGATAATGTTTATTTCCGATGAGCCTTGGTCTATTATGCGCACATTTATTTTTTCTTTTGCAAGCGCGCCAAAAAGCCTCGCTGCGGTTCCAATTTGATTTACCATTCCGTGCCCAACGGTTGCGATCAGAGCAAGGTTGTCAAAAATTTTCATTTTGTTCGGTTGCATTTTTTGTTCAATTTCTGCACAAACTTCCGTTTTTACCCTGTGCAAGGTTTTGGAATCCACCACCACGTTCATTGAATCTATGCCGCAGGGGGAGAGTTCATAAGACACTCCGCGTTCTTCTAAAATTGTGAGAACCTTGCGCCCAAAGCCTCTTTCTTTGTTCATCATGCTTTTTTCAATATAGAGCATTGAAAAATCTTTGCGCCCTGCAATGCCGGTTATTATGCACGAAGTGTGTTCTGGGGTTGGGCCAATTATTGTGCCTTGGTCGCCCGGGCTATTGGTGTTTTTTATGTTTATGGGAATGTTTTTTGCCCTACAAGGATGTATGGATTCATCGTGCAGCACGCTTGCGCCGCTGTATGCGAGCTCTCTTATTTCACGGTAGCTCACATAATTAATGGAATGCGCCCCTTGAACAATGCGAGGGTCTGCCATCAATAGCCCAGAAACATCTGTCCAGTTTTCGTAAAGCCGGCATTCGCAGGCATTGGCCAAAATTCCGCCTGTGATGTCTGAGCCGCCACGCGTGAATGTTTTTAGGTTTCCCAAAGTGTCGCTTCCGTAAAAACCTGGAACAACGTATAGGGAATCCGTGTCTGAAAGCGCAAAGGCGATGTCCTCGTAGCTTTTTGACGTTATGCGGTATTGGCTATCGAATTGTATAAGAGGGTAGGCATCTATGAATTTTGCGCCCAAAAATTCCGACATTATTTTTGCGCATAGATATTCGCCCCGGCTTGCCACAAAATCGGCGGAAATATCATCTGGTTTGTTTAGCAAAATTTTTTCCAATTCGTCTAATTCTTCGCGTATGGTGGACTGCAGAGAAAGTTCCTGCGTTATCTCTATATAGCGTTCTCTTATGAGTGTCCAAGGGCCTGCAAAATCCAGCCTTTTTTTAGCAAGGTCGTAAGACGAGTATAGCAAATCTGTTAATTTGGATTCTTTTGAATTTCTTTTGCCCGGTGCAGAAACCACAACGATTTTTCTTTCTGGATTTCCTTCCAGAATGCTTTTTATTTTGCGGAACTGTGTTGCATCTGCCACTGAACTTCCGCCGAACTTGCAAACTATGCGATTAGACATAAAACTCTCCGCTAATGGTTTTGAACGATTTTTGCAAAAAATATAAATTTGCCCGGAGCTGCAAATAGCCCCGGTAATATAAATGCTAGTATTACCCTTGTGAATCTGTTTTTCCACCAACGGCTGAGTTTCCATACATCCTCTGCAACTGTTTCCATTTCTGAAACTCTTGGCGGGCAAAAATAGGCTTGAATGAATGCGGTGAAAAGCCCCACACCAACCAGAGGGGTTAAGCCTGTGATAGGGGCAATGAAGAGCGCAGCAATTATCGCAAAGGGATGTGCAAGAGCGCAGACAGTCCCAACGGCTGCAAAAACTCCTGTGCAAAGTACCCAGAGGGTTAGGTAGTCGGCTACTTTGGCAGAGCCTTGTTCAATGCCTACATAGATTAAAGATGAAATTATTGCCGCTGGTATAATCCAGCCTATCATTTTTGGCCATTTGCTGGATGGTGGTATTTTTTGCAATTCTTCTTCCGGTGGTGTTTCGGTTCCACTTTCAATGATGCTTTTAATGCCTTGCAAGTGTCCAGCTCCAATTACGGCTAAAACTCTTTTGCCTTCTGCTTTTGATATTCTGCCAGCCAAAAACTGGTCTCTTTCTGTTATTAAAATTTGCTTTATCTCGGGGAATTCCTTTCCAAAATCTTCCATCATAAGCGAAAGCGTATCTTGTTCCCGCATTTTGCCAAGTTCTTCTTCGCTAACTTTTTCCGTTTCAAAAATTGCCGTGAGCAGGGTAGCGAGCAATTTCAATTTGCGAAAAAACGGAGTGCCAGCCCAAGCACGGCGCAAGGTGATTTTAACATCTCTATCTGCTAAAACCAAATTTGCGCTGCAAGCCTTAGCTTCTTCTGCCGCAGCTTTGAGTTCTGCCCCAGGTTCCACCCCGGTAGATTCTCCCATTTTCTTTTGATAAGAAGCGAGCAGCAAATTCACAACCAGCGAAGCCATTTGCCGTTTTCTCAGCACATTTTTTATATCCAAGTTTTTCCACCTATCACCAGCTTCAAGTGCTTTAAGCCTATTTTCATCTAACTCAACGCAAACACAGTCCGGCTTTTCCGAAATTATTGTGCTACGAACTAAATCCACAGATTCTTGCGAAATATGCGCAGTTCCAACCAATATAATCTCACGTTCTGGTGAAATGGTTATGCGGGTGATGTCTTTTGATGTAGTCATTGTGTGGGGGTAATATAGAAAAAATTACTATATTACCCGATATGCTTTTAAATTTACAAAAACTCCTTTTTTTAGCTCAGGTACAGCCAGCTTCTGATAGCCTTACCGCATACCAGCAGTTTGCCAGATCCATTATAAATAGAATGACCAATTTTTCTATATGGACAATCATTATATTTGGTACCCTTATCGTAATGTTCATTTTGCTGGTAGTGCTTTATGAAATTTATCGCTCAAACAAAACAAAGGAAGATTTGCGGAATTTGGCTTGGAGAAAATTTGATACTCGTGCGGAGTTTTTGAAACTGAACCAAGGAGCTATAGAGCTATTGAAAAGAATTATAGAAGAGTCTGGCTTGCAAGATCCAAGCACAATGATAAAATCTCCGCATGTGTTTGAAAAAACGATTGGAGCCTACTATGATATCAAAAAAATTAAAACCATATCAGATTCAAGGCTTGAAAAAATAAGAGACTTGAGAAGAATGCTCAGCTTTTTGCCGCTATCCAAAGATATAGCCATTACGTCAACAAGGCAATTTGAGGTTGGCGAAAAATGCGCCGTGCAAATTCCCGAAAGCGGGCCTGCCACGCACAAAGGGATGTGCTTGATTGACGATGTTGACGAACGCTATTGGTCAATAAGCAACCTTCCGGGGCCTCCAGTGCCTGAAAAAACTTGGATATTGGTGAATTTTGTTAGGTCTGGCGATGCTGAATATATTTTCAGGGCGCAAGTTGTGAAAGAGACGGATAAGAGTATTATTTTGACCCATACCAGCAAAATGAACCGTGCCCAGCAAAGAAACTGGGTGCGCATAGATGTTAGCATTCCTGTTGAGGTAACTCAAATAATAGGAAACGGCATAGGCGATATTTTCTCTGGCAAAATAATAGATATGTCGGGTGGAGGCTTTGGAATGGCTCTTCCGGTTAAACTCCAGAAGAATACACGGCTATTGCTGAATTTTGAATTGCCCGGGCACGGCGCAATAAGCGATTTGCCTGCAAAGGTGGTAAGGGTTGCTGGTAAGTACAACAACGATCCACTGAGGACTGTGCATAGCGTAGCTTTTGATGGCGATATTCATCTGATTCAGGAACAGATAATACAATATGTTTTTGAAAAACAACGGCAAAGTGCTCAGTCTCTGATGAAGTAATAAAAATTGTTTTTTACTATATTTACATTGTGCGATTAGGCAGTATAATTTCAAGAATCCGTGGTGATAGCAAAACCGTGGGTGTAGATATTGGGCACCACTTGATAAAGGTGGCTGTTGTGGGGCATAAGCAAGGTTCAGGTAGAACTTTGCTTGCTCTGGAGCACGATGTTATTCCAGACGGCGTTGTGGTAGATAATGAGATACGCAATGTTCCTGTTTTAATAGATAAAGTTCAATCTGTGCTCTATAGAGCTATGCCTGGTGGCCCTAACGGAGATTTTGTGATTTCTGTAAATTGGACAGCAGGTATTTTGTGCGATAGAATTGTGGTGAAACCTGTTCCTAAAGTTCCAGAAAACGAGCTTATACTTCAAGCTGCTATGGGCAGGAGCCCCTTTGACGATGCTGGCAACGTTTTGGATTATTCAATTTTAGGCCGTAAAGAAGAAGGCATAGAGGCAATTATAGTCGCTGCAAAAAAAGACGGTTTAACTCCTTGGGTAAATATATTTCAGGCTTTGAACCTTAAGCTCTATGCTATAGATGTGGACGCTTTTGTTTTATCCAATGTGTATTTTGCGTCTAAATCACGTTCTTCTGATTTGGAAGAAGAAGATGAGGCGGTTTTGCTTTTGAATTTGGGCTATAAAAAATCTTATGCAGCTTTTTTGCTAAATGAGCGTTTTAACTCAGGGCGTTCAATAATCGATGGCTCAGTTCAAGAATTACAAGAACAATTATCCCAGTCGCTTGGCCTTTCTATGGACCAATGCGGAGACTTGCTTATGGGAAACGAGAATAAGCCTGGGGTGGATGCATCTAAAGCGAAATCTGCAATGGAAGATGTTTTTGAAGGATTAGCTTCTAAGGTTGATACGGCACTCCGTTATTTCAGTTCATCCGATAACTATAGAAAACCAACCAAATTAATAGTCGCTGGTGGTGGCTCAAACATAGTCGGTTTAATTCCTTTTCTTGCGGATAGGCTTTCACTAGAGGCTGTGCGGCTAAATCCGTTTAAATCCTTGCAGATAGATAAAAAACGTTTTTTGGGAATGAATTTTGATACAGAAGCTGGTATATATACTGTTGCGCTAGGCCTTGCTATGAGGAGATTTTAATGGCAGACTCGCAAGAATATCAATTGATGGAAATAAACCTTTTGCCTAGCGAGCATAAGCAAAACAAGGTGAATTTATCTTGGATTTTGGATTCGCGAGTAGTATGGGGTACTTTTGCCCTTATTCTGGTGACTTTGATATTGTCTCTTTTATATTATCACGTAATTGAAACCACAAGCGAGTTGGAAAGAAAGGTTGCTGAAACAAATCAAGCAATAGAAAAGGAACGTCCATTGATGGCTAAAATAGCAGAACTGGAAAATGATCAAAGAGGTGTAAAAGAAAAAAGCGATGCTCTGCGCTCAATACAAGTTAGCAGAAAGCGCTGGGTTATTATGTTTGAAGATTTTTCCACCACGCTTCCACCGGGCACTTGGATAAGCGGAATAAATCAAGAGGGAGATATTATGAACTTGAGCTGCGCAACTTGGCATTTTCCAGAAGTTGCGCTTTATATGCTAAATTTGGAACAAAAGCAAAGCGTGACCGAGGTTTCTTTAACGAACATAAATGCTGTTAGAGTCAATAATGAAGATGCTTATAATTTTTCGCTTAGAGTGAAATTTAATACGAATTTGGGTATGGAAACAGGAGTACGCTAAGGAGTTATTATGGCAGATGTAAAATTTGACTTGAAAGATAAAAAGAACATATACGTTTTGGTTGTTGCCGTTGTTTGTTTAACTTCTGTGTATATGTTCTACGATTCTATATGGACTGAATTTGAAGATAATCAAAAAAGATTAATAGAAGAGCAAAAAAATTCCCAAGCAGAGCTAGACAAATTAAACTTGCAGAGGTCTCGCGTTCCACAGCTAGAGGCAGAGTTGCAAAAAGCAAAAATTGAGTTTGAAAGATTAAAGGAAATGTTCCCCGAAGAAGAAAAAGTCCCGCTTCGCTTAAACGATTTATACTCTGTGGTAAGGACTTCGGGAGTGAATATTCAGGAATTTAAACCAAATGGACAAGTGGAACAAGAACATTTTATGGAAAATAAATATTTCTTCAATGTCAATGCCGGATATCACATGTTAGGCTACATGTTTGCAGAAATTGCCAACTTTAAATATCCCACAACCATAGACAATCTTAAATTAAATCGTTTTGGTTCCATAAGCCAAGAGGTGAAAAAGGCAGAAGAACACGGTTGGGAACCAGTTACTATGAGCGTTTCTTTTGATTTAACTACATTTACCTCAAGGAAGAAATGATATGGTCAAGTGGCTTTTGATAATTATATTTATAGTTCTTAGCTCCTATGCAGACGACTCGGAGACTCTCAAAGGTTTTTCCATTTTGCCACCTCGCATTTCAAAAATTTATGCACAAAAAAATTCTGACTGGGAAGAACTTATGATAGTACTGGATTCCGAACTGCCTAGAAACTTCACGCCAGAATTGACCGATACCACCGTTGTATTGTCTATCAAAGATTCGCCAGAACATTCTTCAGTGTTTAGAATTGCAAACTGCAGTTTTGCAAAGGGTTTGGCTTGGTCAGATGGCAAACTGACTGTGTATTTAAGCCAGGGTAAAAAGCCCGTGGTTATGATTATGAAGAATAGGGTGCTTTTGCAGCATCAAACAACTCCGGGCAAATTGGAAAGTTGGCTGGCTCTTTCCACCGAGGTGAAAAAAGCAAATTATTTTTTGCCCAGCTATGAATTATTCGCTTCTGATCCAGCCGATTTTGCCAGCCGTTTGACCAAAAGGCCAGAAGCGACCATTCCTCTTTCGCAAGCTATACAGGTGAAAAGATCAGATGCTTCTTACGTGGTAGCCGAAGAAATAGTCTCTCTTTTCCCAGGGCCCTCTGAAGGCAGACCTTTGGAGGCACTTGAATTTGGCGACCGTTTAAAGGTTTTGGCAAAGCAGCCTCCTTTTTTCAAGGTTCGTTTTCATAATAAAGAGGGTTATGTGTATCAGAGAGATGTTATTCAAGAAGCAGAGCTTACAACCTCTCAAAGAGATAAACTTCGCTCTTTGAAAAAAGAATCTCCTGGCGGCGTGGATAGCATTGCCGCAAAATTCGGCTGGAAAGATGATGACAAAATAATATACAGTTCCTATGGTTTTAGGGACCCATTTGTGGAGGTTAAAAGCACAAGCGGAGATGGCATTAATATTGATAATTTAACGCTGGCTGGCATTATTTACGAAAAT
The DNA here is from genome assembly GCA_031281345.1 of Candidatus Fibrimonadaceae bacterium. Lineage (GTDB taxonomy): Bacteria > Fibrobacterota > Fibrobacteria > Fibrobacterales > Fibrobacteraceae > Fibrimonas. Next base: position 17,473 of record JAITFN010000022.1, on the reverse strand, counting down.
GAAAGACCTATGGCTCTTCTTTCCGACAACAAAATAATGGGGCAGTCTTATACTCTTTACGAAGGCGATACTGTTAAAAACGGCAAAATACTAAAAATCTCAAAAAATAGCGTGATGTTTTTGTTGCAGGAATATGGCGTGAGCCGGCGTTACACATTGATTTTGCCCGATAAATACGGGGGTGATAAACACGGGGGTATTCAATGAAAAAAAAAGTTGTGGCAGTTGTTTTGCTGCTGGTTTTCTCTGTATCTTTTGCCGCTGTCAAAAACAGCAGCAAAAGATATGATATGTCTTATGTGGATGCGGATTTCCAGGCTGTTTTCCATGCTATATCCGAGAAGGCGGGTGTAGATATAATTGTTGCTCCTGATGTTGTTGGCAGGATGTCAATTACGGTTACAAAAAAAACCTGGGCTGAAATGATGGATATTATATGTGCTATGCACAGTTTGATTTGGTTGGTTGAAGGCAATTACATAACCGTTCAGAAAACGGACTCTTATCAAAATAAGATAATAAGGGAATCGGAAAAACGCGAGCAGAGTGATATGGTTGCCCCGCTTGTGAGGCGCAGTTTTCCAATAAAGCATGCTTCGGCAAGCGAAATGTCTAAGGTTTTGGAAACAATAAAGTCTGAGCGAGGCCGAATTTCCGTGGTTGAGCGCAATAATGCCATAATAGTTTATGATACAGAAAGGCGTTTGGGGCAAATGCAAAGTACCCTGAATGAGTTGGATGTTGAAACTTTGCAGATAGTTATCACTGCAAAGCTGGTTGTGGTGGATAGTCGCTTGGCAAACGAACTTGGTGTTGACTGGTCGGGTGGCGGCGGTAGCCCCATAACCGTTGGCGGACCTAACTCAAGGGTTCAGGCTGGCTTTTCCAATTTACCAGGTTTAATTGGAGATGCTACAACTCAATTGACTGTGAAAGCTTTTGACCAGAATATGGAGGCTAAAATTATGAGTATTTTGAGTGATTCTCGTTCCGAAATTCTAGCAAGCCCGCAAATATCAGCCCTTGACCACACTGGAGCCCAAATTTTTATGGGCGACCAAATTTCCATACCACAGGTGGACGTTAATGGCAATACAGCTTATCAAATGGTGGAAAGCGGTATAAAACTAACTGTTACTCCACACGTTGCTGGCGATAACAGAATTTTGCTTGAACTTAATACAGAAAATAATAGCTATGGTTTTGACCAAGGGCAAGTTGTGATAAACAAGCAAGAAGCTCAAACCAAAGTTGTGGTTTCTGATGGAGAGACAGTTGTGATAGGCGGTTTAACGAAAAACGATGAGATAGAGGCAGAAACAGGAATTCCAATATTAAAAGATATTCCTATTTTAGGATATCTATTCAAGCATACTAGAAAAGAAGTAAATAAAAGAGATTTGATTATATTTGTGACTCCGCGTATAATGCGAAACTATTTATCCGATTCGCCGGTGGCGACTTCGGTAAAACAGAGAAAAGCAAAAGTTGCGGAAGAATACACTGAAGATGAACAATGATATCAGGGGCAATTTATCTAGTTTTGCCGTTTTTAACGGCCTTGCCAACAGTAATCTCCTTTGTTAAATGGAGAGAATCTTCATTTAAAGGGCGAAGGTCTTTGCTGGAGTTTCTAGTTTTTTTTGTTTTTTTCTCCCTTAATTCTTTTTTTGTGTATGGGAACTCAAATTCTTATGAATTTTTTGACTATATATTCAAAATAATAGATCCTTTCTTTTTGTTGTTTTTAATTCAAAGAGATTTATCTTATTCAATGAATAAAAAAAGCCAAAGGAGACTTTTGGTTTTGATGTTTGAGAATATGTTTTTGCAAATTGTTGTGCACGATATTTTAAAAACTATTTATATTTACGAGCTTTTGAGTTTATTTACACAATTATTCTCTGTTTATGTTGTGCTTAGCGTTGGCAAAGAATATTACTTTTCTGCTTATATACCAAAAGTATCTAGATATTTGCTAATAGTATCTGTAATACCTTGTCTTTTGTTTGAAACTTATTTTTTCAGATTTACTTTTATTTCTTTTATTTTTTATGTGTGCTTGGAAAATAGGCGTAGCGAACTTTTTAGCTCAGAAAAAACTATAGAAAATTTTATTATTGAACAGGGTAGATTCAGAAATATGATGAATGAAATTTCCAATTCAATTAAGGATTTTTCAGATAAGAAAGATGCGGCAAAATCTTATTTAGATAGCTTGTGCCGCTTTTTGTCTGCCAAGGGTGCTGCTATTTATGAATGGGATGGCAATAAAAAATATTTTTCGTGCGTGGCTGTTTCTGGGCTTTACTTTCCTCCTGGCATAGGCAGCGAAAAATTATTCACAAGAGCCGATTTGCTGCTTGAAATGGCTTATAGGCACCATATAAAAGATGAAAGGTCTTTAGTTTGGAAATGCGGGCATAATAGCTCTGGTGGCGTGCTTTTAAGCCATTCTACAGATGATATGGAGGCAATTCTAGGGAATTTGTCTCAAGAGGTTCATTCAATTATACTTGTTCCACTTATGCAAGAAACAGAGCTTCTTGGAGTTCTTATTTTGGAAAATAAAATTGGGCTCGATTACCTTACAGAAGCCGATTTTAATATGGCTAGAAGTTTTGCCAGTTTTGCCGCCATAATTTTGAATACCAGCCGAGTAGCAATGCAGAGACACGAAAATTTGAGAATGTCAACGGAACTCAGCTCTGGAAATTTGCTTCAGAATGCTCTATTTTTGAACAGTGTTCCTAAGGTAGATGGGATAGATGTTTCGTTTTTTATGTCGCCTGCAAAAGAAATAGGTGGCGATTATTACGATTTTTTTGAAAAAGGCAATAAGTTTGCGCTAACCATAGCAGATGTTAGCGGAAAGGGAGTTTCTGCTGGCATTATAGTTGCTATTCTGCAAACATTTTTGCAGAATCAATATAAAAAAGAAGATGATTTGAAAAAACTTATAGTTAGTTTGAATAAGTATTTATCTAAAAAAATAACTACGGGAATGTTTTTTGTTACATTGCTGTTTTTTGAATGGGATACCAAGCAAAAAAAGTTAAATTACATAAGTTGCGGACACGAGCATATTTTGCATTTTCACGCAAAAACTGGGACAATTGAATGTATCCGTTCAGGAGGGCTTGCTCTTATGATGGATGCCGATATAGACCCCTACATAAAGAACGTAGAACTTCCTGTTGAAAAAGGAGATTCGGTAATTTTATATACCGATGGAATAACAGAAACATTTAATCCCGAAAAAGAAATTTTTGGACTTGAAAGGCTTGTGGAATTTTTTAAGAAAAGCCCCATAAACAGAAATTCAATAGAAAAACTCCTCCCTCAAACCCTTGAAAATTGGCGCGGTCATCCAAACCAAACAGATGATATAACTTGCATGCTCTTGCAGTTTTAAGGAAATTTTCTATATTCAAGCCACCGGAGGATTTTGATGACCGACAGAATAGCTAAACATTTAATAGCCGGCTTTGCAGCCTTAATAGCTTTAATAACCTATTTTATAACAGTGGCTCCCACCGTTAGCTTTTGGGATTGCGGCGAATTTATAGCCAGTGCCCACACCCTAGGCATACCGCACCCACCCGGAAGGCCTTTTTTCATTTTATTTGTGCGCGCAATAATGATATGTTTGCCAATGGTAGAAGAAATAGCCAAAAGAGCAAATTATATATCGGCTTTTGCTTCGGCGGCGGCGGTTTATGTAACTGCGATTTTTGTTTGGGATTTGTTAGCCAGATTAACCAAAAATGCTTCAAGACCTGTTTTTATGGCAGCATCTCTCTCCGCTGGCTTGCTTTTGATGTTTTCCGATACTTTTTGGTTCAACGCAGTAGAAGCTGAGGTATATAACCTCATAATGCTTGTGATGCTTTTAATTTCTTATTTAGGTTTGCACTATTTGGATTGCAAAGATGAAAAACGCGGATTTCAATATTTACTGCTTATATGTTATCTAGCTTTTTTGGGCATAGGCTTTCATCTTTTTGCAATGCTTGTTGTACCAGCTGTATTTGTTTTGGTTTTGCTCGCGGGCGGGAATCCGCTCAAAGACCTTGTTAGGCGCTGGCCGCTCTGGGTATCTGGCACAATTCTTTGTTCCGTTGTATATGCAATTTCCAATTTCCTCACTTGGTCTCTGATTCTTTTGGTGGTTCTTTTAGTGGCTTGGTTTGCCATGAAAAAAAGCCCATTGCATAAAGATATATCCCTTTCCCTTGCTTTAACCGCCATCGCTCTTATAGGCTTTAGCGCACATCTATACATTCCAATTCGCTCTTCGCTAAATCCCACAATAGACGAAAATGATCCAGAAATAAATATTAGAAACAGCGATGGCAAATTGCAAATAAAAAATTTATTTCCATATAGAGATAATGAGAGCTGGCAAGCTTTTTACGATTATTTAGAGCGCAAACAATATGGTTCCGAAAGTATGATATCTAGGTCTTTTTATAGACGTTCCCAACCTGAAAATCAGTTTTTGGTGTTTCCGCACATGGGTTATGGAGGTTATCAAATAGCGCAATACACGCCATTTAAACCCGGAGAGGTGACGTATTACCGAGGAGGCGTTTATTCAGTAGACCCAGAGGGGAATGCTCCCGTTGTTCGCGGTTCTGTTGAATTTCCAACTCTAATGATGAGCATAGGTGAAAACAAAGCATTTCAGGCTTTTGTATTTTTGCTGATTAACGGCTTGCTGCTATGGACTGTGTTTATAGCTTTCAAGGCAAATAAAAATATTGGAATATATTTGGCTTTGCTATATGGATTTTGCTCCTTTGGTCTTTTGTGGTACTTAAATTTTTCAGACGGCACCAAACCCGAACGCCGCGACCACGATGTGTGGATAAAGGAAATGCAATATTATATTGACGAACTTTCTAACCGTGGAATGGCTACTAAAATCAATGTTCCAAACCCAAACGAACTTTTAAACGCATGGCGAAAAATTAACAACGATTATAACAGGGGCGAAAAAAACAGCACGGCAAGGCAAAGCTCGGCTTGGCAAAATTGGGAAAAAATACAGGCAATGTTTGAAAGCGCAGGCGTGCAAAAGCCATCACTACCAGACCCTGTTCATTTAGAAGTTAGGAACAGGGATTATTTTTACACACCGGCTTTTGTGTTTATGTCTTTGATTTACGGGCTTGGCATAGGATTTTTGTTGCTTGGCATTCAGAAAAAAAGGTTGAATTTATTGATGCCTAGTAGCATAGCCATAGCTCTGCTTTGCGGAGCGGTTCCACTTTTTGCCAATTACAAGGAGCATAATAGGGGAAATCTCTGGGTGCCTTGGGACTATGCCTATAACCTGCTTATGAGCTGCGAACCAAATGCTATACTTTTCACAAATGGTGATAACGATACATTCCCTCTTTGGTTTGCCCAAGAGGTTGCTGGCATAAGAAGAGATGTTAGAGTGGTTAATTTGAGCCTTGGCAACACCGATTGGTATATAAAGCAAATGCTAGACAACGAGCCTATTCTAAAGCTCAGCTACGACAGAGTAGGCATAGACAGAGATATGGTGCTTTCGGAAAAAAATTACGAAATGTCTTCGCAGAGAATAGAATACTGGGTTAAAAAGGCAGAGCAGGCAATACCAACACTTACAAGGCAAATAGAAATTTTGGAAGCAAAGTTGGATTCTGGAGAAGGTGGCAAAGTTGCAGAAGAACTTTTCAAGCGTAAACTTTGGCTTCAAACATACACCGCTTTAAAAGAATGGGGAGAGCCGCGCAAGTATGGCATTATGCAAACTCAATATAAACTTGTGGTTGATTTAACTATGAATAATCCAGACAAACCCATACACGTTTCAACAACTGTAGGGCTTTCCAATGCTGTTGGCTTGGATAAATATATGGTTCAAAAAGGTATGGTTTGGGATTTGGTGAAGGGAGAATTAACTCCGAGCAGAGACAGCATGGACGTGGAGAGAACGGCTTATCTTGTTGATAGCGTATTTAAATATAGAGGTCTTGGTGATGGCACCGCTTTTATCAACAGTGAAACGGAGCAGCTATTGTTCAACTATAATTCAATATATATTCGCCTTGCAATGTCGCAGAGAGATAGTGCTACTGTTGAACGTGGGCTTCATTATTTGGATATTGGCATAAAGCAATTCCCAAGCGAATGGCGCAATTACGCAGTTGCTTCTGAACTCCTGCTTATAGCTGGTGATAAACCTCGTGCAGAAGAATATTTGGAAAAAGGTTTAAAAGTGGCTGCTGGTGTTGGTGCGAATCATTTACGACAGCAATTGAATATGCTGAAAAACAGAGAAGACAAAGAAGATAGGGAAGACAAAGAAAATAGAGAATAAAGAGGCATGGATTTAAGCATTGTTATTCCGGTAAAAGATGAAGCAGAGAGCCTGCCAGAGTTGCTTGCCGAGATTAAAGCAACTATTTTGCCTGCTGTGCAGAGTATTGAGGTTATTGCCATAGATGATGGCTCAAGGGATAATTCTTGGGAAGTTTTGCAAAATTTGTCAAAGGAATATGATTTTTTAAAGGCTGTTCGTTTTCAATACAACTGCGGAAAGGCGGCGGCTCTTTCGCTTGGTTTTCAGCTTGCAAGCGGTAAATATATTGCCACAATGGATGGCGATTTGCAAGATAATCCTGCCGAAATACCAGAAATGTTAAAGATGCTGGAAAGCGGTTCGGATTTGGTTAGTGGCTGGAAAAAGAAAAGGTACGACCCTTGGCACAAAACAATTCCGAGCAAACTATTTAACCTAACTGTTTCTATTGTTTGCGGGCAGCGTTTGCATGATTTTAATTGCGGATTAAAAGCATATAAAGCCGAGGTTGCAAAGAGCGTTCAATTGTATGGGGACTTTCACCGCTTTATTCCCCTTATGGCTTCTTGGAATGGGTTTAAAATTGCAGAAAAAGTAGTTGAGCATAGGGCAAGGCGGTATGGAAATTCCAAGTATGGAATTTCTAGGCTTGTGTCTGGTTTTTTGGATTTGCTGACTTTGATGTTTTTGCGCAAATTTGTGGTTAAGCCTCTGCATTTTTTTGGAATGGTGGGGTTGCTTCTTTGCCTTGTTGCTACAGGTGTTTTTGGTTATTTTGGTTTTGAATGGGCTTCAACAGGCTTGCTTAGAGTTCGTCCCTTGCTTGTTTTGGCTGGATTTGCCTTTGTTTCTGGCATTCAGTTCATTTCTCTTGGGCTTTTGGGCGAAATGCTTAATTCAAAGCTACAAAACAAGAATTATCCCATTGCCGCCTCTACTTTTACTATATTAACTCCAAAGAATTTTTTTTAACCGGAGACATATTATGTCAAAGCTTTTTATTGAAGACCTTAGCTTGCAGGGTAAGCGTGCTTTTATTCGCGTGGATTTTAACGTTCCACAAGATAAAACCACTGGCGAAATTACAAACACAAAACGCATAGAAGCCGCGCTTCCAACAATACGCTATGCACTGGAAAAAGGTGCTTCTGTTATTTTAGCCTCGCACCTTGGCAGGCCAGATGGCAAGGCAGTTGCCAAATACAGCTTAAAGCCTGTTGCTGCAAAGTTGCAAGAATTACTTGGCAAGCCTGTTAAATTTTTAGACGATTGCGTGGGCGAAGCTGTTGAAAAAGAATGTGCCGCGGCAAAACCAGGCGATGTTATATTGCTAGAAAACCTGCGATTTCATTTAGAAGAAGAAGGCAAGGCAAAAATCAAAAAAGCAGATGGCACAGAAGAAAAAATCAAGGCAGAGCCAGAAAAAGTAAAGGCTTTCAGAGCATCTATTGCAAAGCTCGGCAATGTTTACATAAACGATGCTTTTGGCACAGCTCACCGTGCCCATTCCTCAATGCTTGGCGAAGGCTATGCGGAGAGAGCAAGCGGCTACCTTATGAAAAAAGAACTAGACGCATTCTCTGCGGTGCTAGATAACCCAAAACGCCCCTTGCTCGCTATTTTAGGTGGCGCAAAGGTTGCAGACAAAATTCAGTTGATAAACAACCTTTTGGATAAAGCCGATAAAATCATAATTGGCGGTGGTATGGCGTTCACATTCAAAAAGGTTATCAACAACCTTGCAATAGGAGCTTCTTTATATGATGAAGAGGGTGCAAAAATTGTTCCAGAACTAATTGAAAAAGCAAAAAAGAATGGCAAAGAAATTATTTTGCCCGTGGATTATGTTATAGCAGACAAATTTGCAGCAGATGCAGCAGTGAAAGCCGCAGACGATAGCACCGGAATTCCAGACGGCTGGATGGGTTTGGATGTTGGTCCAAAATCTTCTGAGCTTTTTGTGAAGGCTATTTTAGATTCCAAAACCATTGTTTGGAATGGTCCCGCCGGCGTGTTTGAATTTCCAGCTTTTGAAAAAGCCACCAAAGAAATGGCAGATGCCATTGTAAAAGCTACTCAGGGCGGTGCTATCACCGTTATAGGCGGCGGCGACACAGCAACAGCTGCAAAAAAATATGGAGCAGACAAAAAAGTTACCCACACATCCACAGGCGGCGGAGCATCGCTTGAGTTTTTGGAAGGCAAGGAACTTCCGGGGGTAGCAGCGCTTACGGATAAGTGATTATGTTAAAGAAAGAAGACCGTATTTTAATTCGCACTTCGCTTACAGAATACAGAAATCTCCTTTTCAAGGCATTTAAAGGCACTGAAAAGGAGAAACAGCAAATAGCAAGGGTAAACCGCTTATTGCAAAACTGGAAAGCAACCTAAGAGGGATTTATGCAAAGAAATTATGCAAGCAAGCGGGGTATTTTAGTTAGCACCACGCCTTATGATACTCGTATAGCTGTTTTAGATGATGGAGTTTTAACAGATTTGTTGGTTGAAAACAGCACTTCTACTCATACTCTAGGCAACATATACAAAGGAGTTGTGCAAAGGGTGGTGCCTGCGCTTCAAGCCGCATTTGTAGAAATAGGCCTTGAAAAAGCTGGATTTTTGCACATAAACGATGCCATAGACCGCGATACGCTGCTTCGCAAGGAATATGGCGAAGACGATTCGCAGTCAAGTGCTATTAATGGCGGCATTGAAAAAATGGTGAAACCAGGCGATGTTATTATGGTGCAAGTGATTAAGGAGCCGATAAACACCAAGGGTGCAAGGCTCACAATGCACCTGAGTTTTGCCGAGCGTTTTTTGGTTTGCATGCCAAACTCAAACTTTATAGGCATATCAAAAAAAGAAAGAGATTTTACCAAGCGCAAAATTTTCAAGCAGCTCGTTAGCAGGCACAAAGCACCAGATGTTGGCTATATCGTTAGAACTCAGGCCCTTTTGGAATCTGAAAATGAAATTGTTAAGCAAATGCGCAAACTAGAAGAAAAATGGGAAATAACAAAAAATAATTTTAACGAATTTCCACCAGAAACTTGCATTTATCAAGAATCAAATTCCGTTGAGCAGTCCATAAGGGAATATTTTAGCGAACAAACCGAATACGTATATGTTGACGATGAAAAGGAATACCAGAATATTCGCGAGTATTTGGGTGCTGCAAATTCTGAGAACTTGCAAAAAATAAAATTGTGGAAAGGCTACGAAAGTCTTTTTGAATCTTTTGGAATAGAAGACGATTACGAAAAGTCCCTTTCAACAAAAGTTTATTTGCCCCGTGGAGCATATTTGATTATTGAGCAAACAGAAGCCTTGATGTCTATAGATGTGAATACCGGCTCTAGAGTTCACGGCAGCGATCAAAACAGGGTATTTTTAGAAACAAATTTAGATGCCGCAAGAGAGATTGCAAAGCAGCTCCGTTTGCGCGATGTCGGTGGCTTGGTGATTATTGACTTTATAGATATGGAATCTGAAGAAGATAAAAACGCTGTTGTTGATGAGTTTAGAAAAGCAATTCGTTATGACAGAACTCCGCTTAATTTTTCTGCGATTTCGCAATTTGGCTTAATGGAAGTTAGCCGCCGCAGGGTTCGTACCAATTTGGCAAGCGAAAAGCACAGCGATTGCCCCATGTGCGGCGGTGCAGGCACGGTGTTCAGCAGAGAAGCCACTCTTTCTTTAATAGACCGTTATCTTGCAAGAATCGCAAAAAAAAGCAAAATGAAAAATATTCAATTGGTGGTATCGGAATCGCTTTCCAAAATTTTTAGCGATGACTATGGACGTATGTTCCACTATTTGGAACACAAACATTCGCTGAATATTGAAGTTTTGGAAGCAGAAGAATACGCCTCTCATCAATTCTCATTCCTAAACCCAGACACAGGCGAAGACATAACAGAGAAGTTTGCCTTTAACTCATGAACGCAAACGAAATAGCTTGGGTTAGCGGTTGGGCAAGCGATATTTCAATTTGGGAAAATCGCATTTACGAGCGTTTCCCGAATTTCAGCCACCGTTTTGTGGATTATTTTGATTTGATACCAAATCCAGACGAATTTTGGGATGATAACCGAGGAATAGGGGAGGCTGGTGTAGTTGTGGGTTGGAGCATGGGAACCCTCACAATTTTGAGAAATCTGCATAAAATAAGGGAAGAGCAAAAGCTGGTTTTGGTTTGCCCTATTGCTGATTTCTGCGCAAAAGGCTGCTGGCAGCCCTCTGCCCTCAGAGCCACAAAACAGGGTGTTTTGCAAAATACAGAGCAAACTTTGATGTCTTTTTCTGCCTTAATGGGGAATATGGAGAAAGCAGATAGAGAAAAATGGGTGGAAAACGCTATGCGTTATTCCCCAAATCAACTAGCCGAAGGGCTTGATTATTTAATGCAAAAGAAAGCGGATATTTCTGGGCTTAACTCAAATGCAAAGCTCATATTCGGGGGGCAAGACAAGGTTGTGCCGCTTGCGCAAAAAGAGTTGTTTTCTTCCCATAAAGAATCCATTGTTGTTTGCGAGGATTTTGGGCATTGGTTGCCGGATTATTTTTCATCCATTGTCTGAACCAGAAATTTCATATATTACACCTATGTTAGAAGCGATAATTATTGGTTTAGTGGAAGGCATAACGGAGTTTTTGCCTATTTCATCAACGGGGCACATGCTAATTGCCGAAAATCTTTTGGGCAAGCATTATAGCGATGCCTTTAATGTTTTAATACAAGTTGGTCCCATATTGGCGGCTGCGCTTGTGTTTTGGAAGGATATAGTTGGCTTTTTTGTTAATTGGGGGCAAAAAGAAACCAAAGATTATGTTGTGAAATTATTTGCCGCCTTTTTTCTCACAGGAATAGGTGGGCTTATTGCAAAAAAATGTGGATTGAAACTGCCAGAAGATGTTTTACCTATTGCCCTTGCCGTGATAATAGGAGCCTTTGTTATTCTTGCTGTGGAATATAAAGCCAAAACAAAAACATTGAATGCAAATTTGACTTGGCCAGTTGTTGTTGCGGTTGCCCTTGGTCAGCTTTCAGCGGCTATTTTCCCTGGGGCATCTCGCTCTGGAATGGCTATTATGTTTGCGATTTTCTTAGGTTTTGCGCGCCCGGCTGCGGTTAAGTTTTCTTTTTTAGTGGGCATTCCAACTATGATTGCCGCAGGCGGCTTTCAACTGCTCTCTGCAATAAAAAAAGGTGAAACAGCAGATTTATTCACGCCAGAAGCTATTGTCGCTTATGTTGTGGCAACTATTTCTGCTTGGCTTGCCGTTGTTTGGCTTTTGCGTTTTGTGCAAAAAAAGAATTTTATTCCCTTTGCTTGGTATCGCTTGGTACTAGGGTTTGCTATTCTAACCCTAGCTCATTTCCACCTTATGTGATATTCCAAACCGGTGGCAACAAAAGCATCATAGGTTGAACTGCCTATTATCTCTCTGGTTACAATTGCGGTGCCTCGATTTGCAATTCCTGCTCGAAAATCTATGGCATAGTTTTTGAAAAAGGCTGTTCTAAGTCCAAGAGTTAAAGCCGGCCCGCTGTAATAGTTTTCAAATTTAAATCTGTGCTTATAAGACTCTGAACCTTTATAGCCGTCTTTGAGTGCTATATCTTCTGTGAAAATATCAAAAAGAAAGCTTGCCGCTGCGTAAGGTTCAATTTCAATTTGAGGAATTGGCTTAAAAACTTTCATAAATTCCAATGCAAACATAAGCTCATAGCGATTAAAACTCCAATGGTCAAGTTCATTGTAAATTGTGTCGGATTCATCAATTTTCGCTTTGTGGCTTGACTTTCGAAGTTCAAATTCAAGCCCTATAAAATCGTATAGTGAACCGCCGATATATGCTCTGTAAATAGGCGAAGTATCCTTAATAAAAAACCATATGCTTGTGGAATCGTCCACATCTCGGTAATTTTTGATTTTTGAATTCAGCTTGTGCCTATACCAGGAATCCGGAGTTAATGGAACCTTTGTCTGGGTGTGCCCCAAACCAATTCCAAACCAAACATCGTACATAGGTTGTTCTGCAAAATACTCGTCTGGTTCTTTTTCTTTTGCCTCTCGCTCAGAATCTGAGAGCCTTCTCTGCGGTTTGCCGCTAAACCAGTCGCTTGCGAGTTTCCTAGCTATTTTTGCCGAATCTTCTGTTAAAGGGAATGTAGCTATTTGCTTGGGTTCAGAGCTTGTTTCGTCAAAAAGCAAAAACCACGCTTTGTCGTTTTTTATTGTGCTGAAAATCAAACTGTTGTCTTTTAATTTGCTAAGTCTCTCAATGGCGTGTGCATTGCGAGGGCGCAAATCTTCGGGGTTAAGGCGAGGGTCTAAATTTGTGTTCAGCCATTTTGCGTATAGAGAAAGGGTAGTGTCGCGTTCCCAATCACCAGCTTCGTAGCAAGAAGGCGCTCCTATTTTTTCGTTTTCGTAGCGAAGCGCAAAGCAAAAATCCATTGGGGTAATATATCGCTTGCCATAGCTCCAAAGCAAAAATTCTCCGTCTTTCCAAACAGTGGGCTCGGCTGCGTGGGAATAGAGAGTTATGAAGAAAATAACTATTATAATTTTTTTATACATTCTTGGACCGCCTGCTTTGTAGTGTTCACAAATATATCCATATTAAAAACATCTTCTTTTATCGGTGTTTGCACGCTTACAACTCCGCTTCTCAGTGGAATTTGCTTTTTGTTGTCCCAGAGGGTGAAGGTTGCTATTATTGAAAAATTATTGAATTTCTTTTTTTGAGACATTTCAACATTTGCCTTTGTGTAGTCGTAAAAATTTTCCGCATCCAAATCTCCGCCCACTGTGTATTCGTGGATTATGAAAAGATAGTTTGAATTGCCTATTTCCACTCCTTGCTCTGGGAATCTTGTTTTTATGAAAATTGTTTTATCCATTTTCAAAGTTTCCTTTGAAAATTTTTCCCTGTCTTTTTTTGATACTGCAGAAACATTCCAACTTTTTGAAAGTTCGCTTAAAATAAGAGAATCAGTGAGTTTTTCCAGTTTATCGTAAATGGAATCGCCTTGTATATTTAATTTCTCTGCAAACCAGCTTGTGCGGGTGAGCATAAAAGCATCGTCCAATTGCACAACTCCAACGCTTTCTGTTTTGGCTGGTGGGCTGCTGTAAAATTTATGCGAATTGGTGAAATTCTGCGAACAAGCTAAAAATACAGATAGTATCAAACCACTAGCCACTAGCCACTTACCACTAGCCATCATCCACCCCCCATTCCTTGCGGTAATTTTCAATTTTTTCTTTATATTCTTCTGTAGCGAATTTCAATATATCGTCTATTGAAGCTATTGAATAAGCCTCTATGCCGTATTTTTCCCTTATCTGCTGCAATGCGCTTTTGCCATCTCCTAATTTTTCTTTTCTATCCATTGCAACTATTAAGCCGATAACTTTTGCATTTGGTATTAGGCTCATTATGCTCATTGTTTCTTCTATGGATGTGCCTGCGGTGATAACGTCTTCTATTATGACTATCTGTTTTTTTTCTGCGTAGAGGTCTCCAACCAAAACTCCGCCTTCGCCGTGGTCTTTTGCTTCTTTGCGGTTATAGGTAAAGCTAACATTCACTCCGTGTTCTCTGTACAAGGCAGCAGCGGTTGCAGCGCAAAGCGGAATGCCTTTATATGCGGGTCCAAAAAGATTATCTGCTTTGCCCGCAAAATGTTTTTGGAAAATTTCTGCATAGCAGCTAGCTAGCAAGGCAAGCCCTTCGCCATTGCAAACCGTGCCCATATTCACAAAATAAGGGCTTACCCTCCCGCTCTTGGTCACGAAGCTACCAAATTGCATAGCTCCGCATTTAGCCAAAAAAGGCACAAGCTCATTTATGTTTGTCTGGGTCATCGTCTCCTGCTTTACTGTCCCAAGCTGCTTTAACTGGGTCATAGGCTTTGATTTTGGCTTCTAGTTTATCGTACCAGTCCGGATCGCGTTTGGTTTTGTTGAATATAATCAAATTGTAAACCAACAATAAGCACAGCACAACCACTGCAGCTCTGATATTCTTTTTAGAACCTAAATACAAAGCAAACAGCAGCATAAAAACTGCTATCAGTCCAAAATTGTAGTGGGCCGTATAGAATTCAGTAAGGACTTCGGTCATCATAAACAAAAACTCCTATTTAGCTGCATTAACCTTAATGTTTATGGTGTAAGGATTAGGTGGAGATGTTGGGGCATCATCGGTTACATTTATGTAAAATGGGACTGGGTCAGATGTGGGGTTTTCAAGAAGATACTCTAAACCAACTTCATAGGTTAATGGTTTGGGATTGCCACCTTTTGGAATTTGGAATGTTGTGTCTTTTACTCTGCTATTAGGTCCCTTGATTATAAGTTTCAAAGCATCGCGATTTGTAACATTTATAGACACGATATCTTGCCCTTTTAGTTTGAGCATATAATAATCTTCCACATCGTAAATTGTCTCCTCATTTACAGTTGCTTTATGGTCTAAAACCCCTGCAAATTTTACAGTATCTCTTGTAGCTTTCTCCCTGTCTAGTTCGCTGGCAGATGTTTGGGAATTATTAGGTTCTCTGTCAAGTAGGTCTAGAGTAGTAAAATCAAACACTGTTTTATCGTTTATATACCCGTCTGAGTTCTTTATTTTTACGAACACTATGGAACCTTCTTTATCAAAATAATTCAAGCTTCCAGGTGTGGTATTTGCACCTATAAAGCACAATTCCTTGCCACTAGATCTTGGTTTTGGTTTTTTATTTTTATCATAACAATTTACCCACTTTTCTCCATTACCTAAAACTACGTTTGATTTTCCCGATGTATCTAAGTCAACCAAATTGGAGTTGAACTTAACCACAAGGGTATCAAAAGGCGAAATGTTCTTAATGTATTCCTTTGCCAATTTCGGTGGCGAACCGCCATCGTCTGAACCACAGGCCGAAAGTATTGCCGCAAGGGCTATAAAAGCGAGAATTTTTGTTTTATTCATAGGTTAAATATAGAAAAATTTACCCTATCCATTCTTCGCTTCGGATAAAATATCCTTTATCTCAAATTCAAAGGAATATCCGTCTTTTTCTGCGAGTTTGTTTTTAACCGACTGAATTGCGTTTGATACAGAAGATACATCTCTATTGAAAAATTTGCCTATTTCGCACAGGGAAAGACCGCTTTGCCTGCATAGGTAGATTGCTATTTTGCGGGGTTTATTGACGGTTGCCATGCGGCTTTTTCCGCAAAGGGTGTCTAGTGGAACGTTATATGCACGGGCTGCTGCTGTTGCTATGGATTTTATTGATGGCGCATTGTTGCCAGATTTTTTTTCTCCATAAATGGAGTGGATTATTTGCGGGGTAATTTCGCTTTTCAAAAGGGTTTGCCTTGCTGCGAGGTCGTTAATAGCACCTTCTAAAGAGCATATACTTTCGCCGAGTTTTTCTGCTATCAGTTTCCAGCAGTTTTCAAGCTGAGCCGCGGGCAAGCCTTTTTCTTGGGCTTTTTGGCGCAAAATGGCTACGCGTGTTCGCAGGTCGGGGCTTTTGAGTTCGCATTTTATGCCCATTTTTAAAAAATCCAAAAGCTCGGTTATGGGAGCGTGCTTGCTTTTTGGGTTGATTGAAATAACTATGGAGCGGTTTTTGCTTTTGAGGCTTTTTAATATATTTAAAAATTCATTTTGCGAGCTTTTTGAACTGAAAATATTTTGCAAATTATCAAAGAGCAAAATATCGGCTTGGTATAGCGTGTCTAAATTGCCTTTGCGTTTTTCTTTGAAAAAGCGGTCGGAGTCCCATAAAACGGCTTTCTTTGCCCAATTAGCCGCAGCCTCGCGCCCAATGGCGTGCAGTAAATGCGTTTTGCCAAGGCCAGCAGCCCCTCTGATGATTAAAAAGTTTTCTTGCTCTCTCGGCATAGCAGCAATGAATTTTGCGCTTTCAAAAGCCATTTCGTTGGAAGTTCCAGCTATAAAATTGTTCAGGGTGTATTTTTTGCAGAAATGGCTGTGTTTAAGTTTTTCAGGGGTTTTTAGCTCTGGTGCCCCTGCTATAACCTTGTTTTCTTCTTTTGGGGCAGATATGGAAATTTGCTTTATGCTTTTGTCTATGCCTTGGGCAATTTTCAAAAAAGGTTCGTAAAAATGCCCCAAAAACCATTCTCTAGCTAATTCGCTTGGCGTTTCTATGCTTAGAACCCCGTTTTGAGCAGACAAATGCTTTATGGCAGATAACCACTTTAAGCTGAGGGATTCTTTGGGGTTTAGTTCTAAAAATACCGAAAGGCACTGCTCCCAAAGGCTGGGAGCAGGCTGTTCGGCAGTGCTCATATTGACATTCACAAACACACTAAAAATATCCAAAATTTTTTGAAGTTTTGCAAGTAGCCAAAAGTCAACATTGGCATTGATGCCTTATTTTTCTTGGAATCTTTATTTTTTAGAACATTATTAAGAATATATTAACGTAATATAAATATATAATATACATTATATTAATAAGTTATTTTTAACTTATTAACGAAAATTTTTGGAAAGAGCTTGCGCAAATTTTGTTTCAAAAGGGAACCGATGAAACAGGGCTTGTGTTGCAAAACGAAACGTTTGGGTTTATAAAACGCTATTTTTGGCTTAAAAATAGCGTTTTTTTTGTGGCACGGGTTTTGCTTTTATTAAGGCAAAACAAAATTTTCACTTAACCGAGAGGTAAAATATGTCCATTAAACCGCTTGCAGACCGAGTTTTGATAGAGCCGGTTGAAGCAGAAACAAAAACTCAAGGCGGAATATTTATTCCCGACAATGCAAAGGAAAAGCCTATGCAGGGCATAGTGAAAGCTGTTGGTGCGGGCCGCAAGAGCGATAAAGGCGAAGCAATACCTATGGAGCTTAAAGTGGGCGACAAGGTACTTTACGGCAAGTACAGCGGAACAGAAGTGACCTTTGAGGGCAAAAATTATTTAATAGTTAAAGAAAACGATGTTTTGGCGGTTCTTTAACGGGAAATTTCAAACAAGGAGAATACAATGGCAAAACAGTTAAAATTCGATATTCAAGCCCGCGAAGCTCTTTTGCGTGGCGTGGACAAACTAGCAAATGCGGTGAAAGTGACGCTTGGTCCCAAAGGGCGCAACGTTATGCT
>JAITFN010000052.1 GCA_031281345.1 Candidatus Fibrimonadaceae bacterium | reverse complement strand
GCCTATTCCAGCAGCAAACAAAAGCAAAAAGGGAATGAATATCGCCGCCTTTTGCCCATAGCCGCGGGCTTCGTTGACTCCCCAAACTATGTTCATATTCGTTTCTATTGTATCTATTGCAAGTATAAATGTAACCAGCAAACCAAAAGCACCTATAATTCCCAAAGAGCCGAGTTTAATCCCTTGAGCCTTTACTAAAAATGGCATAATGCTATCTAGAATCACAACAGTCAAAGTGTTTATTTCAATGTTGCTATCTGGCAAAAATAAATGCAAGGCATTGTCTATATGAGGAGTTATTTTTTCCAGCAACTCTGGCAAAAGGCTTGGCAAATGGTTTATGAATAAATCCCCAACCCCAAGGGAGAGGCTTATGGATGTTAGCAAAATAAACAGCGGTATTGCCGCCAAAAGCGATGTATATGCGAGTGCCGTTGCCCTTATTGTGCAATGCTCAAGCAAAAATATTCGCAAGCTATCGTAGATTATTCTAACTGGCGCAGGATATTTACTCATCCAAATATCAAGCTTTGCCCAGATATCAAGTTTTTCCGCAGAATGCCTCATTGCGGATATAATATACTAAAACCATATATGCACTGCTACTCCACCGAGTAGCAGTGCACTCCCTGCCACGTAAAATATATTACGCTTCGTTTCTGCACTTTTCATGTCATCTATCTTGGCATCGTATTCCTTTTTGCTTTTTGCATAGTTAGCAGATGTTACGTTTTCCCGCAATTTTTCGCTATCACTATGATACTTGCTCGATTGTGCATTTTGGTAAATGCCAAGCCCAATAACGGCCGCCCCAAGGACCTCCAAGCCAACGCCTGCCCAGAACAAATTTGGGCTTTTCTGTGGCTCGGCAGGTATGTTTGTGGGTATTGCCGCTGGCTGAGTGTCTTTTACCGCTTCTGGCACAGGTACTGCTATGGCAGCAGGTTCTTCTTTAGGTGTTATTTTTGCGAACAAATTTGGCGAATTTTCGCGAATAGCATCCAAAAGCCCTTTTATGTCTGCGGATTCTTTTGCAAAATCCACAAGCAAACTGCCGCTTGATGTTTCGGAGAGCTTAACAGTGAGCGTGAGCAGGTTAGCTAGTTTGCCTACAGTACAAGTGACTACATAATCGCCTGTGTCTGCCGATACGGAATAATTTTGTGGCAAAAGCTGCCGAGCCTGCCTTCTCAATTCTTCGGTGAGGAATTTGGTTTCATCTGCGGTTAAGCCCGTTTGCCCATTGCTGGTTATTTCCAAAACCGCGACCGTGGCGGCATTTGCTGTTGCTAGGCAAAGCATTGCCGTAATCAAAGCGTATTTCAACTTGCTGAACATATTCTGTTTCTCCTAAAAAATTAGTCGTTCTTTATGCAACGGACACTCAGATAGAGGCTAGTACTTTCATCACTCTTGAGTACATAATCATCATCGAAAGCCATATTATAGGTTATGGCGGTACCTTCTCTGCTGCCTGAGGATATACTCCACCACATGCCCTCTAAGCCAATACTCCGCCACGAATCATCAGAAAACTTAAAACCACCAGCCAAAGCTGCAAAGCCGAAATTGTCAGTGCCATTTTTGCCAGAACGGTTTACCGTATCCCAACCTTCTTTAGCCTTCAATTTGGTTGCTGCTCGATCCCCAACATTAGAAATGAGCAAATCCCAGTCCAGATAACTCGGCAAAAGCCAACCTGCGGGACATGCATTCGCCGCATCAAGCCAATTGTAAAGCATGCCGTATGTGTTGCAGTTAGACATCACATAACCGTGACACTTACTGTTAGCGGTCATCTTGTTCAAATTCTCCGCCATCCAAGTCTGGGTGCCTATCTTAACCCACTTGTAAATCGTGCCGTCTCTGCTATCTGTGAATGTGCCGCTGATGATTGTGATAGACGAGCTAGAACCCGCAGAACTGCTACTGGCTGCACCCACGGAACTGCTGCTGACTGCACCTGTGGAACTGCTACTGGCTGCACCTGTGGAACTACTGCTCCTATTGGAAGATGAGCTTCGAACAGTCGTGCCAGACGAGGAAACCACAGAACTACTGCTAACTGCACCAATTTCCGAGCCTGAAGAGGAACTCCCCTTTAAGTTGGAAGAACTGGAATTCTTTTTGGCTACTTCCTCTTCACTGGGGAAATTCGGAGAGTCATTGTCTGCGCAAGACAAAAAGAAGGCAAACCCTAAGGCTACCAATGCGATTTTATACAATTTTACCATTCTAACCTCTACATCTAGAATAAAGGTAGAAATATTTCCGCGTTTTGTCAAGTTTTTTTTTAATTTTTTTCTAAATCGGTATTTTTTTTAAGCTATCGTAGATTATTCTAACTGGCGCAGGATATTTACTCATCCAAATATCAAGCTTTGCCCAGATATCAAGTTTTTCCGCAGAATGCTTCATTGTGGGTATAATTTACAAAATAGGTTCAAATTAATAGGTCTGCTCATTACACCTTGAATTTGCTAACCGTATCTTTCAACTCACCCGCAATTTTGCTCAAATCCGTAGCAGATATATTGACCTGTGTGGCTCCCTGTGCAGATTGCTTTGCAACGCTACTCACGTTAGCAATATTCTGGCTCACATAGGTTGCACCCTTTGCCGCTTCGCCAGCATTTTTTGAAACATCGGTTGCACCTTTTGCTACTTCGCCAATAGCACTAGCAACTCTTTTGGAACCGATATTAGCCTGAGAAATATTGCTCACTATTTCGTTGCTGGTTTTTGTTTGCTGCTGGGCATGACCCGCTATTGCCTCAACGCTTTTGTTTATTTTTACAATAATATTGCTCACATCGCTAATAACCTGAACAGCATTGATTGTGCCGCTCTGAATGCCTTCTATGCGTCTCGCTATGTCGTCTGCACTTTCTGCACTTTGGTTGGCTAATTCCTTTATTTCAGCAGCTACAACTGAAAAGCCTTTGCCTGCTTCGCCTGCGCTGGCAGCCTCAATGGTAGCATTGAGAGCAAGCAGGTTGGTTTTGTCTGCTATCTTTTTGATGACATTTGTCACTTGCCCAATTTCCTTTGCCGCTGCACCTAGTTTACTCATAACATCTGTTGCATTTTGGGATTTTTCCGTGGCTGCTATGGAAACTTTACGAGCCTCACCTGCATTGGAAGCTATTTTGCTTATGCTTGCGCTCATCTCTTCTATGGCGGCTGTGACTGTGTTCATATTTGTGGACATTTGCTCTGCAGCACTAGCTACATCGTTTGCATTTGCACTAGCCTCTTCCGTACCACTAGCCATAGCATTTATGTTCACCGACATCTCCTCCGCTGTACCTGCAACTGTATTGCTTTGACTAACAGTTTCTTCTGCGCCGCTGGCCAACAGCATGCTTACCGAAGACAATTCGCTAGAAACAGAGGTAAGGGTCGTTGTTTGGATTTTGATGGTAATTATCAGGTTTTTTATTTTTTCAAGTGTTTTATTGAAGTACAGGGCAAGGTGACCAATCTCATCTTTGGAGTTGATGACAATGGTACGTGTAAGGTCGCCTTCGCCTTCGGATATGTCCCTGAGCGTGTTAGTTACCTTGACAATTGGTTTTACAATGGACGACCGGATCATTAAGCTCAGAATTATCGCTATGGCAATAACTACAAAGGCAATGGTAAAAAGCAGCTTTGTATCGCGTAGAACTGTTGTGCCAGCTAGGGTTTCTGTTTTCTGGTATTTTTCTGTTGCCCCCAGAACAACTTGGTCCACGCTTTTGCGATGTGTTTCGTACAAGGTTTTCAAATCGCCTTGCACAAGTTTTCTAGCATATTCACGATTGTTGTTTTGCAAGGCTGGGATAAATTGACTGAAAACAATATTATAAAATTTGATAGCCGGATCGTAGGCCCCTATTAGCATGGCATCACGCAATGCCCCTTGTTCCAGCAGAGGTTCATTTATCCAAAACTGGTGCCGTTCCTCGTAATCGGATTGAAGCCGCTTTAATTCCTTGAAAAAATAATCCATTTTGGCAGGGTCTGTTTCATCTGTTACCTGCAAAACATCTAGATATGATTCTATAATGTAGCCTGGTGGTGGCAGAACATCAGCTATCAAATCCTTGCTCATAACAATTTGATTGTAGAGACCTCCATTAATGCGAAGCTCATTCAAAGTGGAGAAGGAAATATAGCCGAAAATAGTATAACCTACTATGAAGGTGGCTAATAGCATTATCAGTTTTTTGCTAATGCTAATGTTGGTATATAAATTCATAACACTCCTATATTTGTAGAATTGGCTAAATATAGAAACTTCCTCGCGTTTTGTCAAGTTTTTTTAAATTTTTTTCTAAATCAGTATTTTTTTAACTATATTCTCCATTATGTCAAATAAAGTTTTAATAATTGGAGCGGGTGGGGTTGCCAATGTGGTTGCACAAAAGTGCGCGCAAAATAGCGAGGTGTTTGGGGAGCTGCTGATAGCAAGCCGCACAGAGAGCAAAGCCAAAACAATAGCAAGCCGCATAAAGAACATTCCCGTTAGCACAGCAAAAGTGGACGCAGACAAATCCGCAGAAGTTGCAGCCATAATAAAGGATTTCAAACCCAAAATGGTTTTAAACATAGCACTCCCCTATCAAGATTTAGCAATAATGGATGCCTGCCTTGAAACAGGTGTTGATTACCTAGATACGGCAAACTACGAACCAAAAGACATTGCCCATTTTGAATATTCTTGGCAATGGGCTTACCAAGAAAGGTTCCAAAACGCAGGCATAATGGCACTGCTGGGTTCTGGCTTTGACCCAGGTGTAACAAACGTGTACACTGCGTACGCAAAAAAACACCACTTCGACAAAATAGATACCCTTGATATTGTGGACTGCAACAACGGCAATCACGGAAAGGCATTCGCAACAAACTTTAACCCAGAGATAAACATAAGGGAAATAACCCAAAACGGCAGATACTATGAAAACGGAGAATGGAAAGAAATTCCACCGCTATCAGTTCACAAAGATATAAGCTACCCAGAGGTTGCAGTACGTGGTTCTTATGTGTTGTTCCACGAGGAGTTAGAATCTCTTGTAAAGCACTTCCCTGAAATAAAAAGAGCAAGGTTCTGGATGACATTCGGCGATGAATACAT
Source organism: Candidatus Fibrimonadaceae bacterium (assembly GCA_031281345.1). GTDB lineage: Bacteria > Fibrobacterota > Fibrobacteria > Fibrobacterales > Fibrobacteraceae > Fibrimonas. The sequence continues at coordinate 15,147 of JAITFN010000052.1, read as the reverse complement.
AAAGCACTTAACCGTTCTAAAAAATGTTGGAATGACACGCATAGACCCTGTGAAATTCAATGGCGTAGACATAATCCCTCTGGAATTTTTAAAGGCACTACTCCCCGAACCCTCAACTCTTGGCGAAAACTATTCGGGCAAAACCTGCATAGGCTGCCAAATAACGGGGCAAAAAAACGGGAGCCAGCAAACATATTTTGTTTACAATGTTTGCGACCATGCAGAGTGTTTCAAAGAAGTTCAAGGGCAGGCAATAGCCTACACAACAGGCGTTCCCGCAATGCTCGGCGCAGCCCTTATGCTCACGGGCAAATGGAGAGGCAAAGGGGTGTTCAATATGGAACAATTAGACCCTGATCCCTTTATGGCAGAAATAGGCAAATGGGGACTTCCTTGGAAGGAGCTATTTGGTAAAGAAGCGGAGTTGGTATAATGGCAAACACTTCCCTTTTCAACTTGCGTATAAATGGTTTAAACGAAAAACTCGGCGTTCTTTCTTTCAATATTCTTGAAGGAATTTCCGGAGATGATACTCTCTCCATCGGATTTATGGCATCTTCCAAAGGATTATCGCAGTCCATAATCGGCAAAGAGGCGAATTTTTCTTTTGAATTCAGCGGCAAAAAAGAATTTTTCAATGGACAGGTTACAAGCTGCTCAGTGGAGCAAGCCGGAACGGTTTCAAGGGCAAGCGTTGAAGTGAAAACTGTGAGGCACAAATTAGACAAGGAAAAAAAATACTCGGTTTATTGCGAAAGCGATGTTGAAAGCATTGCGCGTTCTGTTATAAGCAAAGCCGGAGTTTCAAACCTTAAATGCAGCTTGAAATCTTTTTACGAAGTACATTTCAAAATTCAGTACAACGAAACCGATTTGGATTTTTTGCAAAGGCTTTTGGAAGAGTTCAATATAATTGAATATGTAAAACATTACGACAACAGAAGCGAACTATTCATAAGTGACACCGGAGAATTCATTGGCTCTGCGCTCAACCTAACAAAATGCCGCATGGAAATGACAGACAACGGAAATTTCTTTTTTGGATATGGGCACTCCCCTATGAGACCCGGCACTGCATTCAGTGCATTTGGCGAAACATTCATAGTTTGCTCCGCATATCACCAAGGCAGCCAAGAAGCAGCCTATGGGATAAAAGACAAAGACGATGGCTACACCTGCCAAGTTGCAGCCTTCTCAAAACGAATGTTGAAATCTATGCCGCGCAGCAAAGAAAAACCGCAAGTCCCCGGAATTATCGTTGCCAAAACCGAAGGTTTTGTAGGCTCTTATGCCTCAATAGATACAAAGGGTCGCTACATTGTTCGTATGCCTTTTGACGAGAAAAATATAGGAATGACAAGCAGCATTCCCGTGCATTTGGCTCAGAGTTTTGCCGGAGTTAATTGCGGCGTTCATTTTCCGCTTCGCAAAGACGTTCCAATTTTAATAGCATTTGAAAACGGCGATATAGACAAACCCATAGCACTTGGCGCAATACCAAGCGGAGCGCATACGGGTCCGGTTATAGGTGCAAATTCCTTTCAAAACATTCTCAAAACCCATAGCGGAATAAAATTCACATTCAACGATGCAACAGCAGGTTTAGACATTGAAGCACCGAGGAATATTTCAATGAGCGCTGGCAATGAACTCACTTTGGAAGGAAAAAAGAAAAGCACCCTTAAAACCCAAATGGGAACAAAACTTTGCATGGACGAGGTAGCTGGAAAATTGGAAATGAACGCTAAAAAAGCAATTTCCCTGAAAACCGACAAAACAAGGCTTGGCCTTGGCGATTCCGGTGAAAGCATAAATATGGGTGCTGCCAAAAATGTCTCTATAAATGCAAAGAAAAAATTGCTTTTGAATGGGAAAAATCAGAGTGTTCTCCAAACTGGTGGTGTGAAAATAACTATGAATAATTCCACCAAAAGCCTCAAAATAGAAGCCCCTGGGAATATTTCCATAAAGGCTGGTGGGCGGTTGGTTTTAAAGGGAACTATTGTGGAGATAAATTAAGCTGGAATTTCCGCTATCCACACCCACATTAATCACCGAATTCTCGCTTGCCTCGCCACGCAAAAAGCGGTCGGCAAGCTCGTCTTCAATTAAACGCTGAATACTGCGGCGTAGTGGGCGCGCTCCAAGAGAGGAATCATAGCCATCGTTCACTATGAATTCCTTTGCGGCTTTGTCTAATTCCAAGGTTATTTTCTTTTCTGATAAACCCTTTTGGAAATCTTTTAATTGAATATCCACAATGGAAAGCAAGGTTTCTTTGCTTAGGCAACGGAACACAATTTGCTCGTCTATGCGGTTCAAAAATTCCGGTGTGAAAACACGTTTGGAAGCGTCTTTCACAGAAGATGCAATATGCTCGTCATCGGCAGCCGCCGCTTTGAGTGCAAAGCCCATTCCACCTTTGTGGGTAATTTCTTTGGTTCCAGCATTGGAAGTCATAACTATAATGCAGTCTCTGAAATTCACAGTGCGACCTGCGGAATCTGTTAATCTGCCATCGTCTAAAATTTGCAAAAGAATGTTGAGAACATCGGGGTGCGCTTTTTCAATTTCGTCTAAAAGTAAAACGCAGTGAGGTTTGCGGCGAATTTTTTCAACAAGTTGCCCGCCGTCTTCGTAGCCAACATAACCTGGAGGCGAACCTACAAAACGGCTAACGGAGTATTTTTCCATATACTCGCTCATATCAACTCTTAAAAGAGACTCTTCTGTGCCAAAAAGCTGAACGCTCAAAGCCTTTGCAAGCTCGGTTTTTCCCACGCCCGTTGGTCCCAAGAACAAAAATGAAGACGGACGTTTTACGTTTCTAAGACCTGCACGTGTTCTGCGAATTGCTTTTGAAAGAGCAACAACAGCTTCGTCTTGCCCAACTATTCTCTCTTTTAATTCGTTTTCCAAATTCAAAAGTTTTTTGCTCTCGTTTTCGTCTATGCGGCTAACTGGAATGCCTGTGATTTTGCTGATAACCTCGCGAACCCTGTCGCTATCTACCACCACAGGCTCTTGCTTTTTGGAGGAAGTCCAAATTTGCTTTATTTTTTCAAGTTCTTCGTGGAGGGATTTTTCCCTGTCTCTTAAAGTTGCCGCTCTAACATAGTCCTGTTCAACAACTGCTTTGTTCTTTTCGGCAGAAACGGATTTTAGTTCGCGTTCTTTTTCCAAAAGTTCTGTGGGCGGAGTTAAATTTGCAATGCGAGTTTGCGCTCCTGCCTCGTCCATTATATCTATGGCTTTGTCTGGCAAATGACGCTCGCTCAAATAACGTTCAGAAAGATTTGCAGCGGCTCTCAATGAGTCCGCATCGTAAATTACTTTGTGATGTGCCTCGTATTTTGGGGCAAGTCCGCGTAAAATTTCAATTGTGTCTGCCACGGTTGGTGGCTCTATTGACATACTCTGAAAACGGCGTTCCAAAGCGGCATCTCTTTCCACGTATCTGCGAAATTCTTTGTAGGTGGTTGCGCCAATGCACTGGATTTCTCCGCGAGACAAGGCTGGTTTCACAACATTGGATGCATCTAAGCCGCCTTCTCCGCCGCCTGCTCCTATTATTGTGTGCAACTCGTCCATAAATACTATTATGTTTTTATTTTTGCGCAATTCGCTTAAAAGCGTGATAATTCTCTCTTCAAACTGGCCTCTATACTTTGTGCCTGCAACTAGGCTGGTCATATCAAAAGAAACAAGCCTTTTATCTGCCAAATTCTCTGGAACTTCTTTTGCCGCTATTTTCTGTGCCAAGCCTTCTATGACGGCTGTTTTTCCAACTCCGGGCTCCCCTACTAAAACGGGATTGTTTTTCTTTTTGCGAGAGAGGATTTGAATTAACCTCTCCACCTCTTTTTGCCTGCCTATTATCGGGTCTAGCTTGCCTTGCCTTGCCATTTCTGTTAAGTCTATGCTGCACATATCCAGCATTGGCGTTTTGGTTTTTTGTTTTCCCTGTGACGAGCCCAAATTTCCAGAAGCCTCTTGGGAATCGGAGTCTGCCTCCATTATGTCTTGAACTTCTTGGTGAATTTTATCGTAATTTATGCCCATTGCATTCAATATATCTTTGGGGAAAGGGTCGTTTTTGGGATTTAAAACCGCGAGTAGCAAATGTTCTGTGCCAACTTGGCGGCTGCCCATTGCCTTAGCCTCTAAAAGGGTGTTTTCCAAAAGGGTTTTTGCCTGAGGGCTAAAGCGAAGCCCCACCTCTTGCTCGGTACCCCTTGCTGCTTGCTGCAAAACTTCGTTGCTGTTTGCCGTTATGGACTTAGCTATTCTGCTGTGGAGAGCTGCCAAATCCACAGATATATTTTTAAGAGCCTCTACCGCAACCCCATCGCCTTCTCTTAGCATAGCCATAAGCAAATGCTCCGAGCCAACATAATCGCTTCCGGTTGCCAAAGCCTCTTTTCTGGCCGTTGCCAGCACATTTCTGAACTTATTTGAATAACCGTAATTCATAGCTATGGGTATAATATAGAAAAAAGACAACCACACACAACCGCACGAGGTTCGGATTTATTTTTGTCTGAACCAGAATTACCCGAATATATAATAACGCCTATATATAAATGCCTTACCAAATGTCGGTTATACCTATTTCACAGAATTTTTGGAATTTACAGAAAATATGATGATACGGGAGGGGCAGGGTTCGCCTGCCCCAAATGCAAAATGATTTTGCTACGCCTTAGTCGTCTTTTAAGCAACGGACACTGAGCAAGTTGCTTTTAGCGTTCCCCCAATAGTTGTTGTCTCTGACTTCCTCGTCTTCGTCGGATATAAGCCGTCCATAAACACCTTCGGCGTCCTCAGAACTACTCCACCAATTGCCGTAGTTGCCGACACCATAGAAATTGCCAGCGGAACTGCCCCAGCCACCAGGCAAGGCGGAAAAACCGAACGCATCTGTGCCAGAGGGAACGCTGCTATATGAATTCCAACCGCTCGTAGCCTTCAATTTAGTTCCTGCAATAGATGAGCTTCCAGCAAAATTTACGAGAACATCCCATTCGTCTCTGCTAGGTAAATGCCAACTGCTAGGACAAACAAATATTGCAGTTTCCCAGTTGTAAAGGCGACCATACTTGTCGCAATTGGCTGGGTCATTACCACCGCATACACTGCCTGCAACGGCATAATTCAAATTACGATTAAACCAAGTTTGTGTACCAATTACAACTGTTTGGTAAGTCTCACCCTGATAAATTACAGGATTGCCATAAATAACTTCAGATTGAATTGAACTGCTAGAACCACCGCGAGAACTGGAACTATTGTTCGGCTTCGAGCTTGACGACGAAACGTCACTTGGCGAAGACGAGTTACCATTGCCATCGTCATCGCTACCGCCACCAGAGCAGGATAATGTGAATGTCAAGGCAAATCCGAAAATTGCCACCAATGCGATTTTTGAGAATTGTGTTCTCATTGTGTTACCTCCGTTTTAAGGGTTGAAAATTGAAAAAATGTTCTTTGGGAATAAATGTGAAATCGGGCGAATCCTGTGAATCGGGGTTCAGACGAAAGACGATAGGGGGGGGGGGGGCAGAATGGCAAGGCTTGCGCTCGGAGCAGGTTTTTGACCCACAAGTGCAAGGTACATAGAAACGCATTTTTCAGACCTAGACCTTGCGGTGCAGGGTCTGCCAAAAGCTATTTTATTGCCAAAAGCCACCATATCAAGGGTAAATATAGAAAATAAAGTGTCCAAAATAATGTTTAAACAGTGTTTAATCACTTTTTAAACACTTGAATATATCGTTTTTAAGCTAAAAATGCGGATTTTTGCTTGGCATATAAATTGCTTTTTCTATATTTATAATGGAAAAGGATTATTTCATTTTTCTTGATGATCATGATTTTGATAGAATCCGTATTTTTGGTTTTACAAAACGAGGAGATGTTAAAGATATAATGTGTCAATATGAAAGTTTGATGAACAACAAATGGGTTGCTATAATTCGTTATGATTGTTCACATGGACAACCTTTTCATAGGGATGTTATGATGCCGAATGGAGAAAAAGAAAAGCAGCTTGTGGAAATAGAGTCTTTGAACGAGGCTTTTACTTATGCCATACAAGATATAAAAGATAAATGGAAATTCTACTTGGAGAGATATAAATCTAAAATAAGGAGTTGATATGCTGGACTACACACCTGAACGCATAGCGGAAATAGATAGGAACATAGAGAGAGCTGGTAAGCTTATGATGTATCTCTTCGAGAATCCCTCTGAGTGGGAAAAAATTCCAAACGGCAGTCACATTTTTTTCACAGATACTTATGAAAAAATGGACCACTCAAGAATTCCCGATGAAGATAAGGATAAAGTATTGTTGTGTTCCCCCATAGCCAAAACAGCCACATTTGTTTTGTCAAAACCCCTATGATTTACTATATTACCCTTGCATATTTTTCAGAGGATTTAAGATGAAACGTACACATAACTGCGGCGAGCTTAGAAAGGGCGATGTTAAGAAAACTGTAACGCTTTGCGGCTGGGTGGATAGGCGGCGTGATTTGGGGGGTGTTATATTTGTTGATTTGCGCGATAAATACGGCAAAACTCAGATAGTTTTTAACCCTGAATGGAACGCGGAAGTGCATAAACTTGCGGATACTTTGAGAAATGAATTTGTGATTCAAGTGACAGGCGAGGTACAGAACAGACCTTCTGGAATGGAAAACGAAAAAATATCCACCGGAGACATTGATGTAAAAATAAACGAATTGGTGATTTTAAACAAAGCCGAAACTCCCCCACTGGAAATAAATAATGCAAAAGAAGAGAGCAAAGAAAACGATGATTTACGTTTGCGTTATCGTTATTTAGATTTACGCCGTCCTTGGATTCAAAAAAACTTAATGCTCAAAAGCAGGTTTTTGGGTGAGGCTCACGCATTTTTCCGCAAAAACGGATTTGAAGAAATTGAAACACCGGTACTGTGCAAAAGCACTCCCGAAGGCGCACGCGATTATATTGTGCCTAGCCGCGTGAATCCGGGCAAATTTTATGCCTTGCCCCAAAGCCCCCAGCAATACAAGCAGCTTTTGATGATAGCTGGAATGGACAGATATTACCAAATAGCAAAATGTTTTAGAGACGAAGACTTGCGCGCAGACCGCCAGCCCGAATTCACGCAGATAGATTTGGAAATGTCTTTTGTAAATCAAGATGATGTTATGGAACTTTTAGATGGTTTTGTAAAAGAGGTTTTGGCTCATATATGGGAGTTTGAGATTGGAGAAATTCCTCGCATAAAATATGCAGATGCAATGCTCACTTATGGCTCTGACAAACCGGATTTGCGTTTTGATTTGCCAATTTTTGATGTGAGCGATATTGCAGCAAATGTGGATTTTGCTGTGTTTAAAAATGCCGTTGCAAATCACGGCGTTGTGCGTGGGCTTGCGGCAAAAGGCTGCGTGGATTTCACTCGCAAGCAAATAGACGATTTAACCGAGTTTGTCGGTCGTTATGGCTCAAAGGGCTTGGTGTGGATGCGAGTTAAGGATAACCACGAAGTAGAAACACAGGTTGCAAAATTCTTTACAAAAGAGCAGCTAGAAGCCCTTCGCAATGCTATTCAAGGCAAAACCGGAGATATGCTTTTCTTTATCGCTGGTTCTGAAAAAATTGCTGCAACTGCAATGGGGCATTTGCGTTTGGAAATTGCTCGCATAAAAGGTTTAATGGACCCAAAGCTGCGTAAATTTGCTTGGATAACTGAGTTCCCAATGTTTGAATACAGCGAAACAGAAAAACGCTATATGTCTATGCACCACCCATTCACAAGCCCTCTCCCCGAACACTTAGATATGATGCTCGGCGGCAACCTCAAAGACTGCAATGCACAAGCCTACGATTTGGTGTTGAACGGAGTAGAAATAGGCGGCGGTTCTGTGCGTATTCATAACCCCGAAGTTCAAGAAAAGGTGTTTCGTTTATTAGGTCTTTCAGAAGAACAGGTTAAGCAGAAGTTTGGATTTTTTGTGGATGCTTTTAAATTCGGCGCTCCCCCGCACGGTGGGCTCGCTCTTGGTTTGGATAGAGTTGTTGCAACCTTAGAAGGTCAAGATTCCATTCGCGATTTTATTGCCTTCCCAAAGAACACGAGCGCAAGTTCGCCAATGGATCAAAGCCCAAGCGAAGTGGATCCTATTCAGTTGCTTGAGACTCACATATCTTCCATTCTCCCCCCTTAAAATCAACCGTAATTCGGCTATCCGCTTTTATCTTTCCTGCAATGATTTCTTTTGAAAGGAAAGATTCCAAATGTTTTTGAATATACCGCTGAATTGGCCGCGCACCATATTGAGAATCGCAAGCGTTTTCTGCAATGGCTTCTGCAACAGCACTCTCAAAAACCACCTCTATTCTCTGCGCATTTAACCGCTTTGCAAGAGCATCCAATTTAATCTGTGCAATTTGAATCAGCTCGCTCTTTTCCAAAGATTTGAACACCAAAGTGTTATCCAAGCGATTGAGGAATTCTGGGCGGAAAAATGTTTTCAAGTCTTTTTCCGGCAAATTTGATGTCATCAAAATCAGGGTGTTTTTGAAATTCACCTTTCTGCCTTTGCCGTCTGTTAAATGCCCTTCGTCTAGCACTTGCAGCAAGGCGTTGAAAACATCGGGGTGAGCTTTTTCTACCTCGTCAAAAAGCAACACGGCATAAGGGTGCGTGCGAACTGCCTCCGTTAGCTGACCGCCCTCATCGTAGCCCACATACCCTGGGGGGGCACCTATGAGCCTTGCAACGCTGTGTTTTTCCATATACTCGCTCATATCAAAGCGAAGCATTGCGTTTTCGCTGTCGAAAAGCTCGGCGGCAAGGGCGCGGGCAAGTTCGGTTTTTCCAACGCCTGTTGGTCCAAGAAAAAGGAAACTGCCTATGGGAGCATTTTCCCTTGAAAGACCGCTTTTGTTTCGCAAAATTGCGAGAGAAACTTCTTCCACAGCCTCGTTTTGCCCTATCAACCTTTTGTGCAACCTGCTTTCCAAATTCAAAAGCTTTTCTCGCTCACCCTCCCGTAAACGTGAAATTGGAATGCCTGTCCAGTGGCTCACAACTTGTGCAATGTTTTCTTCGGTCACAACTTCCGAAACTCCGTCTGGCTCATTTGTGCTAAGAGCAGCCTCTAAATCCTGCGTTGTTTTTTGCAACATTGGAATTTTGTTGTATTTAAGTTCTGCCGCCTTTTCCAGTTGGTAAGAAGCCTCTGCTTTTTCCATTTCCTCTTTTGCGGCACGGAGTTCTGCCTGTGCATTTTTCAAGGTTTCAAAGCGGAGCCTTTTTTGCTGCCAACGCTCCTGTTGTTCCTTTACATCCAAATCCACCGCTTTTAATTCCTCTTGCAATTCTTTTAGCCGCTCTTTTGAAACGGCATCGTTTTCCATTCCAAGCGCTTTTTCCTCTATGCGAAGTTGAAGTTGCCGCCTTTGCAAAGTGTCTAAGGCTTCGGGAACTGTGTCTAGCTGGGTTTTTACCATACTCGCCGCCTCGTCTATTAAATCCACGGCTTTGTCGGGCAAAAAGCGGTCTGAGATATAGCGGCTGGAGAGTTGCACAGCGGCGACCAAGGCGTTGTCTTGAATGCGAACCCCGTGGTGGGCATCAAAGCTCTCCTTTATGCCGCGCAAAATGGAAAGAGCCTCGTCTGGGCTGGGTTCCGCGACTGGAACGGGTTGAAAGCGGCGTTCCAAAGCAGCATCTTTTTCTATGTATTTGCGATATTCCGAAGTTGTGGTTGCACCTATGCAATGCAATTCTCCGCGAGCAAGTCCGGGTTTCAGCATATTGCCCAAATCCATACTGCCCTGCGTTTTTCCTGCACCCACTATGTTGTGAATTTCGTCTATGAACAGAAGAGTGTCTTGCTCTTGTTCCAATTCGTCTAAAACGGCTTTTAAGCGTTCCTCAAATTCGCCTTGGTATTTCGCTCCTGCTATCAAAGCGGATAAATCAAGCGAAAATATTTTTCTGCCCTTTAAGGCATCTGGCACATCGTTTCTGTGAATGCGGTGCGCTAAACCCTCTACAATGGCGGTTTTTCCTGTGCCCGGCTCCCCCACGAGCACAGGATTATTTTTTGTTTTGCGCGCCAAAATGCGAATTACTCTGCGAATTTCCTCTTCACGCCCTATCACAGGGTCTAATTTTCCCTCTGCGGCAAGGGATACCAACTCTTTGCCAAACCTGTTCAAAGCGGAATCCTCTTTTGCAACCGCCGCCGCACTCATAGGGTCCGAAAGCCAAGTGCGAACCGCCTCCGCGTTGCCGAGTGCGTTTTCAAAAATTGAAACAAGTTGTCTATCGCCCGAATTTTTCATCAAAGAGATGAGCAAGTGACCAGGTTCCGCACTGCTGCCCTGCTCCGAACGTACCAACTTAACGGCGGCTCTAAGCACTCCCGACAAATCACTGCTTGGGTGGTTATCTGCATCTGCACTTTCCACAATGCGAGGCAGTTTATCCAAAATCTTTTGAACCGCAGTTCGCATCTCCTGTGTTTTTGCGTTTTTTGCCTTGAACAAATTTTTCAAGCGTCCGTCTGGGTTATCCAAAATGGCTGCCGCCAAGTGTGGGGTGCCCCACTCGCTGTGGCTTGCCTTGTCTTGGATTTCTTGCGACTTGGCTAAAATTCGCTCAGATTGTTTTGAAAATTCCTGCATATTAAAGAATAAGGCAAAAGCTGTGCCACGCTAAAATAGGCTATTTTTCAAGGTTTTTGGGGGATATGTGCCAATTTGAAACACCTATGCTTCATTTTGGGGTTGCATCCTTTTTGCTTGATATCCATTGAGAAAATCTCTCTCTCGCAGCGAGAAGCTGCGAGAGGATATACAGGCACCCCGAACTTATCAGGAGGGGAGCGATAGAGTATCTTGAGGATTTACCACTGTATATCCTATTAGGCAAGTTAGAATTTTTTTTGCCTTTTGGCAAGGGTAAAAGTGAAAAAAGGTCACTTTTTACATAAAAATGAGTAAAAATCCATTGTTTGCTTTGCTATGCTTTTCCAACTGAACACAAATTCTGCCCGCTTGCGAGCCTCTTTGCCCATTTTTTCGGTAAGGGAGGGATTTGTTAGCAAGGTGTTGAGTTTTTCCGCAAAATTGCTCTGGAATTTCTCAGGATTTTTTGGGGAAAAGTCTGTTGGGGACTTATGCTCAAGCTCAACCAAAAATCCAGTTTCGCCTTCAACTATTATCTCTGGAATCCCCCCAACGGCACTGCCAACAACAGGGGTTCCGCAAGCCATTGCTTCTAGGTTTATTATGCCAAAAGGCTCGTAAAGCGAGGGTGTTGCAAAAACTGTGGCGTGGCTGTAAATAATTCTTAGCTCTTTATGATGCATCATCTCTTGAATCCAAATTATGCCGTCTCGTTTTTCGCTTGCATGTGCTATTAAATTCTTGCACTCTTCCGCAAGCTCCGGAGTATCTGGTGCGCCAGCGCAAAGCACAATTTGGGCGCTTTTATCTATTTGTGGAATGGCCTGAATAAGCTGAGAAATGCCTTTTTGCCTTGTTATTCTGCCAACAAAAAGCACAAAGGGTCTATGTGGATCTATGCCGTGTTTTTTCAAAATTGCTTCGTCAAAAATTGGGCGATAAAAATCTGGGTCTATGCCATTGTAAATAACCCTAACCTTGTTTTCATCAACTCCGTAAAGTTCAATAACATCTTGTTTCATATCCTTGCTAACGGCAATTACTCCGTCTGCGCTTTTGTAGGCACTTTTCTCAATCCAGCAACTCATCGCATAGCCACCTTTGCCAAGCTGCTCAGATTTCCAAGGCCTGTGCGGTTCCAGTGAATGTGTTGTTAGCACAAGGGGAACCTGATACAAGCGGCTTGCAAGCACTCCGGCAAAATGAGAGTACCAAGTGTGGCAATGCACAATGTCTATGTCGTGCATTGTAGAAATCCATTGCAAATTTATGTCCAGTGGTCCAAGGATTTTTTTGAATTTTTGGTCTTCAAATTCACCAAATCTGCGAACATGGGCATCTGCAAAGCAATGCACAGATATTTCGCAAAGATTTTTCAATTCCTTTGTTAAATACTCAACGTGTATGCCTGCGCCGCCGTAAATGTTCGGCGGGTATTCATTGGTTAATATTGCTGCTCTCATTGCAAGACCCTGTACCCTAAGGTTTCCAAGCGTTTTTCTAATTGGTCTTGCATTTGGTCGTTTTCAGATAGCCATTGGCGTTTTTTGGCTGGATAGTCTTTGCGCAAGGGATGCCCTTCAAAATCTACGTGGTTCAATATTCTTTTCAAATTAGGATGCTCGTCAAATACAATGCCGAACTGGTCCCAAACTTCGCGTTCTTGCCAATCTGCAATGGGGTAAATTTTGCTCAAAGTGGGGATTTTCTCCTGCTCTTCCACCTGAACCTTTATACGCACACGTGTCATATTTTTGGTGTTTTTAAGGCAATAAATAACCGCAAAGCGTTTGCCCTTGTGGTTTTCCATTCCAAGGTAATCCACCCCAACGACGTCTATCAAAACGTCATAGCCAAGGGATTTTACTACCTCTACAAGTTTTTCTCTTTCAACAATCCAGCATTCATCAACAGCGCGCTCGTCTTTAATCGCATTGTCCATCGCTATTTCTCCAGTTTTTGATATTTTCCAACTGTTCCTTTAATTTCTTTTTTCTCTCTTCCATATAAGACTGGTTTTTTATTTTAGCTTGCAAATCTAGCATTGCGTCAAAAAAGGCTTCGGGGCGGCTTGGGCAGCCTCCTATGTAAATATCCACGGGAATAATGCGGTCTATGCCCGGCACGGTGCAATAGCAGTCGTAAAAACCGCCAGAGCAGGCACAGGCTCCCATTGAAATCACCCATTTGGGTTCCATCATCTGTTCGTAAATGCGTTTTAGTATGGGTGCTTGTTTGAAGGTTATTGTTCCAGAAACAGCCAGCACATCTGCCTGCCTTGGGGTAAAGCGCACAAATTCGGAACCGAGGCGCGAAAGGTCGTAGCGTGCAGATTCGGTGGACATAAATTCAATGGCGCAGCAAGCCGTTCCATAGGGGAAGGGCCAAAGCGAATGCAGGCGACCCCAACTGACAAGTTCGTCTAGCTTACCGGCAAAAAATCCCGAATTTCTGTTTTGCATATAAACCTCTTAGGTGGGAATATAGAAAATGCCAGCTTCCTCGCTCACCTAAGCGAAGCCGAAATGAACGGCAATCTAATAAAAATGCACAAAATTGCAAACAAGTGTTTGCATTTTTCACTTTTTTTGGATTTTTTTCCGTTTTCCTACGTCTAAGTAATTAGGAAGAAAAAAATGGAATTAGAAGAGATAAATAACCGGTTTAATTGCGAATTGCAATTGCAAATAGATGGAACTCTACCAAAGGGGCACATCTATAGTTTAGGCTATCCAGGGGCAAACCTGCTATCTGCTGGCTTGGCTAATTTACCGATTGAGCTAAATTCTGATAGATTGACAGAAAAAGCAAGCACAAACTACAAGCATCCTTTTGATTTGCAGGAATTGAAAGACCTACCGAAGGCGATAAACAAGCCTATTATGGTTTTTGAAAGCACAAAAAAAGACGGAAGCAAGGTAATACTCGTGGAATTGCAATACAAAGGCAGCAATTATGTCGTTATTATACGATTGCAGCATAAAGGGCGAGGGCGTAACAATACGTTAATAAACGACATTCGCAGTATTTATCCCAAAGACAATGTTTATGGAGTGTTTGACTGGATAAACAGCAAGGATAATTTGCTAATCTGGGCAGACAAAGAAAAAGCCCTGAACTTTATTTCGGTTCAGTCGACCAATTTGGCTGGAAACGGAAATGAAATTCAAGGCTCTACCTATAATATAGTAAAAAATTTTATGAATGTCAAATAAAAACCCGCCCCCCTTTCGGGGAGCGGCTTGCGTATTTTGCTAATATGGGTGCTTAGTCCTTCACGCAACGGACAGACCGTAAAATGGTATTCCAGTTGGCAGTTCTACTAAAACCAGAAGTATTATAACCCAAAAACCAGTGGAAGACGCTATTGCCCGAGTTAATCTCAATAGTCCACCAGCTGCCATCCCTGCCGAGATTGGCGAAACCGCTCGCACCGACTGCTGTTTCGTAATAGCCACCCGGCAGAGCTGAAAAGCCGTAATCGTCCGTGTTAGCACCAGCAAATTGTCCACTTGCACCAGCATACCACAAATTGCTTATGGCTTTCAGTTTGTTTCCAGCTGTTGAAAGTCCGCCAACATTCTCTCCCAGCGTATTCCATTCGGCATCGCTAGGCAAATGCCAGCCAGCAGGGCAAACGTCTTCTCTGCTTGCCCAAGTGTACAACCTGCCGTAAGTGTTGCAGTTGGCTTCCTCGTTGTTGTAGCACTTGCTGCCTTCTGCGTTGAAGTTCAAATTCTCTGCCATCCAAGTCTGCTCGCCAATTGTAACAAACTTATATGTTTGCTGATCACGTACATCTGTGAATGTTTGATTGTCTGATGTTGCAACGGAAGAACTGCTTGAGTCGCCGCCTGTGGAACTACTTGATTCGCCACCCACAGAACTGCTTGAACCGCCACCTGTAGAACTGCTTGAACCGCCGCCCACAGAACTGCTTGAGTCGCCGCCTGTGGAACTACTTGAACCGCCGCCCACAGAACTGCTTGAACCTGCATCCACGACATTTACCGTGCCGCAGGAGACTGCTGGTATCCTCTCTGTATCTGTACCGCAGATAGCACTAACTGTTATGGTATAGGAGTTGGTGCTACCATTTGCATCTACTTCCCAAGTAGTGTTAGTTTGTGGACGACCATTCCAATTAGGGCTAGTTGCAGTTTCGCCATTGCCGCACGTTAAAGTAGGAGTAGGGATTGTACTGCCTCTAACAACAGTTGTCGATTGAAGCGTGCAAGTTAGGGGAGCAACAGAACTGCTTGATTCGCCATTCACAGAACTGCTTGAACCTCCACCCGCAGAGCTGCTTGAGCCTGCGCCACCAGAGCTGCTACTTGCAGTTTTAACTTTTACCGTACCGCAGGGTTGGTCCTCTATATAAACTGAACCGCAGGTAGCAGTAACGCTTATTGTATAGGAGTCCAGCGTGCTATTTGTTGCTACTTTCCAAGT
>JAITFN010000036.1 GCA_031281345.1 Candidatus Fibrimonadaceae bacterium | reverse complement strand
TTATGATAATGTCAATAGATGGGAAGAGGGATGCCCAAAATGTTTGGGATTTAGCGAACTCCAAAGGGGATTACTTTTGGCGCAAAATAATAGAGACCGGTAGTGAACTGCCAGAAAATTCAGCCGAATATGCAGAGTTTGATTATATGGATAGCAATGGCAAGGAATACAAGCTCTCCGTTGTTGAAATGTATTATGCCCCTTGGGGTTGGGTCTTAGGCGTTTCCATTCCCAAGGAAGAAATAAGAAGAGCGAGCGAGGAAATGCAAAATTCGCTTAGCGGAGCAATGGCACTCCTGAAAAAGCAGGTTTATACCACAGGGATAGTAATGTTTGTTGTTATACTTATTGTTTCTTTTATTTTTTCCAAAAGCCTAACGAAGACTCTTAGCCATGCAATAGTTCTGTTTGACAAGATAGCCAAAGGCGATATGAAGCATAGGCTTGAAGTAACTAAAGATGATATAGGCGAAATGGCGCATCATTTCAATAAATTGATGGATAAACTGCATGAGTTTATGAAGAAAGTGGTGAGCAGTGTGGCAACCCTAAATGAGGCATCCGACAAACTTTTCGCTGTTAGCAATAAGGTAGCGAGTTCTGCCGAAGAAAGTGCACTTCAGAGCGAGAGCGTAGTTAGCGCAACCGAGCAGGTATCAACAAACATAAACGCAATAGCAAGCTTCGCAGAGGAATCTTCAGCAAGTGCCGACGAGGTGGTAAACGCGGTTGGTCAAGTTTCAACGAATATAAGCTCTATGGCAAGCGGTGCGGAAGAAGCATCGGCAAGCGTAACCGAGGTAGCAAACGCGGTTGAACATGTTGCAGAAAACATAAACGCAATGGCAAGCGCAGCTAAGAAAGCCTCTACGAATTCCAACGAGGTGGCAGATGCGGCTGAACAAATGTCGGCTAACATGAACACCATTGCAACATCCATTGAAGAGATGAAAACAAGCATTGACCAAATAGCGAGCAATGCAGACGAAACCCACAAAGTGGCAGACGATGCTACTATCAGGTCCCGTGAAGCTAAAGAAGCTATGGACAAGCTAGGTGTTGCTGCCAAGGAGATAGGGCACGTTACCAATGTGATTAAAAATATAGCGGATAAAACAAATTTATTGGCTCTAAATGCCACCATTGAAGCAGCGTCTGCAGGCGAGGCAGGCAAAGGCTTTGCCGTTGTCGCAGGTGAAATTAAGGAGCTTGCTAGCCAGAGTGCAAGCAGTGCAGACGACATAGCACGCAGAATAGATGGCATCCAATTGAGTACCAGCGAAGCTGTAACTGCTATAAATAATGTTTCGGATATTATCGTTAAAGTAAACGAGAGCGTGCAGTCCATATCCAGTTATGTAGTCCAACAAGCTAAGGCGAGCAACGAGATAGCGAGCAATGTGGCACAGGCAAGCACAGGAGCCAAGCACGTAGCCAAGTCTATGAGCGAGGTAGCCCAAGGCAACAAGGATATAGCGAGCAATGCATCGCAGGCGAATGAAAGCATAGAGCACGTGTCCAAATCCATAAATGAGGTTGCCCAAGGCAGCAAAGACATTGCCCAAGTTGCATCACAGGCGAATGTTGGCGTGGAACATGTATCCAAATCCATAGACGGAGTTGCCCAAGGTAGCAAAGACATTGCTCGCAACGCGAGCGAGGCAGCCAAGGGTGCTAACACAGTTAGCCAGAGCATGGTGAGCATAGCCCAAGGTTCAAAAGATGGTGCTCAGGGCGCAAAGCAAATCAACCAAAGCGCAGACGAACTTGCAAAGATAGCTACCGACTTGAAAAATGTTTTGAGCCAGTTCAGCGTGTAGATTACCACCTAAACAAAACGCAGCCCCAGTTCATGCCGCCACCGATTGCGGGCAGGGCTACCAGCATACCTGGTTTTAAACGACCTTGCTGCTCTGCTTCGTAAAGGGCTATTGGTATGGAAGCAGAGGAGGTATTTCCGTATTTATCTACGTTCACCATAACTTTTTCGTCTGGCAAACCGAGCCTTTTGCCTACGGATTGTATTATACGTATATTTGCTTGATGCGGAACAAAAAGGTCTATATCGTTTAGGGAAAGATTTGCATTTTCCAATGCTTTTTTGGTCACTGTAGCTAACTCAGAAACAGCCAACTTGTAAACGGCGGTTCCTTCCATTCTTAAAAAAGCGGCCTCTGCGCCAAGTGTGTTCAAATAGAGAATATTTGCCAAATTTCCGTTTGCGGCAAGAGCCGAGCCTGCAAACCCTCGCCCATTTTCTTCTCCGGCACTCAACAGAATTGCTCCAGCTCCGTCTCCAAAAAGAACGCAGGTGTTGCGGTCGCTCCAGTCCATTATTCTGGAACAAATTTCTGCACCTATAACAAGAATGTTTTTTGCCTGCCCGCTTTTTATCATAAGAGCCGCTGTGTTAAGCGCAGGCGGAATAAAGCCGCAAGCTGCAGTTATGTCAAAGGCAAAAGCTTTGCCAGATCCCAGCTTTGCTTGTATGTAGCAAGCCAAGGCGGGAAATTGTTTGTCTGGAGACATTGTGCCAGCTATAATGCCGTCTATTTCATCGGGAGAAATGCCAGCTTTTTCAATGGCGTTTTTTGCGGCCAAATAACCTATGTCGGCGGTTAAAATGTTTGCGTCTTTGATTATACGCCTTTCGCGAATTCCGGTGTGGCTCGCTATCCATTCATCGTTTGTGTCTAAGCCCTTTTCTTTTGCAAGCTCATCGTTTTTTGCGATAAATTCTGGCAAATAGACGCCAACCGATTTTATAATTGCATTCATACTAATTGCCAGTGCTCTCTTTAATTGCAGATAGTTTTGCCTGTAATTTTGCAGGGACACCTGCTATTGCAAATTTATAGGCGGTAAATAACGAGTGGCGAATGGCTATGGAATCTGCCCTGCCGTGAGTTACTATACCAACTCCGTTAAGGCCAAGCAGCAAGCCGCCGCCGTGGTTGCGGTAATCCCAAAGCCTGTTGAATTCCTTGGATTTTTCTGTGTGAACTTCGCCAAATACTTCGTGGGCAAGTTCGTAAAAACCCTCCATGAGTTTTAAAATTACATTCCCAGCATACCCTGGGGCAACAGCAACATCGGCACTGCCTTTTATTAAATCTCTGCCTTCAATGTTGCCTATGAAATTAAGGGGAGCCTGCTTTAGTAGCTTGTGGGTTTCTTGCAAAACCTCAGTGCCTTTTTTTTCTTCTTCGCCCATATTCACTAGACCAACAGTGGGGTTTTTATAACCCATAACGGCTTCGGCATAAATACTGCCGCAAAGCGCAAAATCCACTAAGGTAGAGGGTTTTTCGTCAACATTCGCACCGCAGTCCAAAAGAATTGTTTGGCGTTTTGCAGTTGGAACGGCACAAGCTATGGCAGGTCTGGAAATATTAGCTGCGCGCCCTAAAATCATAAGGCAAGAAGCCATCATTGCTCCTGAATTTCCAGCACTAACGCTTGCTTGCGCAAGACCTTGCTTTTGCAGGGCAACGCAAGTCACCAATCCAGATTTCTGTTTTTCTTTTATGACTTTGGTTGGAGATTCATCCATAGCTACAAGGTCTGGGGCATCTACTACGGTTATTGCATCGCCGGAATAACCATTTTTTTTCAATTCTTCTTCAACCACTTTCTGCGGGCCGCAGAGCATAATATCAAACTCGCGTTCCGGGTCGTTTGCAGTCAAAACGGCACCTTTAACAATTTGCTCTGGAGCTTCATCGCCGCCCATTGCATCTAGCGCAACTTTTATACTATGCACTTTCTTTCACCTTCATGCGTTGAACGCCGTTGTAGTAGCCACAAGATTCACAAATTCTGTGTGGGCGTTTTATTGCACCGCACTGCTCGCATTTTGCCATAGCAGGAACGTCTAGGGTGTAAGATTGGTGGCGGCGTTTGTCGCGCCTCGTTGTGCTGGTTTTTCTTTTAGGAACAGCCATTTTAAATTCTCCTTATTTCACCGGAATCATGGGTTCCTGAAGTATAATCAGTTGCCTCACGGTTTCGGTTAAATCAACCTCATTCTGACCAGCGGGAACTTTGATTGTGAAAAAATCTTCGCTTCCGTCGTCTTCTTTTTGCTCGGTTATACCCTGCTCCTGAAGCACTAGAGTGTCTATTTCTATTTCAAAATGACGCTCAAAGAGTTCCAGAGTACGGGAACACTCAAACTCTTGCGAACCACTTGCAATCCCCTTAATGGTGAAGCCGCCTTTTTCTCTATTAACGGCAAAATCGCAGGTTAGCTGCCCCTTTAACCTCAGTTCCTTAAACAACAGGGGTTCATCGTTTTCCAAAAGCGATAAACTCTGTTTTGGCGCATTATTAACAAGGCAAATTCGCAATGTTAAGTAAATATAGAAATTTTAGCTTGGTTTGTCAAATAATTGAGGTTTTTCTATATTATCCTTAAGCACGGGGGTGCTTTGGTTTCGACAGGATTCCAGATGTGCTAGTTGCATGCCGAGGTGGGCTGGCCTCGTAAAAAGCCTAAAAAACATAAGTGCCAACGAAGAGTACGCACTCGCTGCTTGATAGCAGCGCCGGAACTTGACCCTCTCCTGCTGGGAAGAGAACTCCGGACGCAATGCGGGATAGAGTTTTGCGCCTGCCTTAACGCAAAATTTGAACCTCCAAGGCTAGCTCTTGCTATGCGCCAACCTTTACGGGCGTTTTCAAAAGCGAACCTTTAAATACAAAGGAAACGCATGTATGAGCGAACGCAGAAGGAATCTTGGACAGGGGTTCGAACCCCCTCACCTCCATAAATATTTTTGGCTACTGGCTAGCTTCTTCGCCTTCTGCTTCTTCTGCACCAGTATCAACGCTTTTGCCTAGCAGGTCGTTTACGTCTATGGTGACAAATTTGTCTTTGGCATCGTAAAGAACCTTAAACCAGTATTTATACCCGCCTCTGCCTGAGCCCCAGCCCACTGTTATGCTACGTTCTTGGGCAGTGTTAGTAACAGAGGTTTTTAAACGGGCATCGTCTCCGGTGCAGGCTTTGCCGCTGCAACGGGGCAGTTTTTGGGAATCTGCTAGCTTTTTAACAAAAGCTTTGGATTTATCTGGGCTTTTCCAAGTGGTGTCCACTAAGGACCACAGCAGGTTGTTGTTGTCGGTGATGTCTTTGACCTGCCCTATCTGGTATTTCGCTTTTTCCTGAATGGGTTTAACGAATTCCTGAGCTTGCTTTGTGGCATTGCTCTTTACCATAAAGACAAGGGCTAAAAGCATCACATTGAGTATGATGGAAGCGATCATCGCATTTTTTTTATTCATAGGATATAATATAGTAATTTTCTACCTTACCCCTATGAGAATAGCCCTTGAACTTGTACCCAAAACCCTGGATTCCTTTTTAGAAGAGTCCAAAATGCATATAAATAACTTTCCAAAGATAATCGGTATAAATATTCCTGAGCTTAGGAGCGTTGAAATAAAGAGTTTTGGGGCTTCGGAGCATTTGCTCAAAAATTCTGTGCCGGCAATTCCGCATTTTAGGCTGATAGACCGCACTTTGGAGGATTTGGAAAGGTTAATTGAAAAACTTATTGCCCTTGGCTTAAAACAAACGCTTTTGATAAGCGGAGATCCTCCCCTTGACCCGCAAGGTTTTGTTCCAAGCGGCATAAAAGCACCACAAGCTATAAAGCACATAAAAACAAAGTTTCCTCAGTTAAAAGTTTATGCGGGGCAAGACCCTCACCGCCAGTCTTTTAAAAAAGAACTGGACTATTGCAAAGAAAAGCTGGACTGCGGAGCAGACGGTTTTTTCACTCAGCCTTATTTTTCAGAAGGCTTGCTCAATCAATGGCTTGAGCATTTGCCAGATACAGAAATGTGGATAGGGTTAAGCCCCGTTACGGTAAAAAGCCGCAATTACTGGGAAACAGTTAATCAAGTGGTGTTTCCACCAAATTTCAAATTTGATTTAGAAGGGAATTGCATAGTTGACAGACGGCTCTTAACCCTTATAGAAGCAGCGGGCAAAGATGCTTATTTAATGCCCTTTACAACTTCTACAGACAAATATCTGCACGCACTCAGAATGTTTTAGAGGATTACCCGTAAAAACTTCTTTTGTCTGGAGCTTTGAGGTAATTTTTTATGACTCTAACATTGTGGTGGAATTCAACGGATTCCTTGCGCATGGAGTTTAAGTGCACTTGTATTATTCTTTGAATTGCCAAATTCTGTTTGGCGAATAGAGGCGACATATCTTGAACCACGCGTATTTTTTCGCTCAAAAAAGCTTTTTCTGCTGGCGCAGCGGTTAAATTTTCATAAATGTTGCTTATGGCGTTCAGTTCTTGAATGGCAACTCTGGTGGCACGTCCTCTGTCTTCTGTGCATTGAGTTAGCTCTGTTGCATAAGCATCCATTCCAATATCTTCGGGAGACAAAGCCTTTATTTTTTCGCCATATTCAAGAACATTCTGGCAAAGCTGCATTGCAGCATCTATTTTTGAGGACAAAGCGTTTGCATCTTGATTCATAATTACCTCTGATTATCCCACCATGCTAACATAGCTACGTGGAGTTCCTGCTGCCAAATTGTTTGCGAGTGTTCTGTCTTGGCGAACTTGCCCAAGGGCTTTTTGCCAAGATTCTCTGAGCTGCCCCATCATATCTGCAACTTCTGTGAAGTTTTTGGCAATGTTTTTTATATTGCCTTCGTGAATGTGGTGGCTGTAAAAATCGTATAGTCTCCAAAGATTTTTTGCTATATCGCCACCTTTTTCCATATCCAAAGCGGTCAGAAGCTCGCTTAGTCCAGCTTCTACCTTGTGGCAGGCTTCTGCCTTGCGGGCGAGCTGGCCGGCTTCCAATGCTTCTCTGGCTATACCGCACCATTTTATGCAATGGTCGTAGATCATGATGATCAACTGCCCGCGGTCGGCGGTTTCAACGGAGGCTTGTCGGTATTGTCCGAGGCCTGGTTTAGCATAAGTTGCGTTTTGCATATAAAATCCTTGGTTAACGATTACTTTTTACTACTACTATTGTTCATTGAGCCAAGAGCAGATAACATATTTGCACTTTGGGCTTGCAAACTGCTCATGCTTTTTTCAAGCGCGGCAAATTGCTTTATAAGCCTGTTCTCGTAATTATCCACTCTTAACTGCAATAGGTCAACTCTCTTTTGGATATCATCAATTCTCGTTTGATATTTATCCTTTGATTGCTTGAGGTATCCATCTACCCATTCTCCTTTCTGGTCGAAATAGCCAGTTTTAGCTTTTTCCATAAAGGTTGAAATTTGCCCGGCTATTCCGCGCACAAAGGTAACTTGAGGTTCGCCAGTGGAATGGCTGGGAACTTCAATGGAAAGTCCCTTTGAGGTTGTGAAAATACTGTTGCCTGCCCAAGTGCCTTTAACTGGGTCAATTGCCTGTGCGCCTTTTTTCAAAGACCACTTGTTTGTAACGGAATCAAAAGACCAATCAGAAAGACTATACCAATTACCCGTGGCACTATCTTTGCGGCCATTTAAATACCAATCCATTTTTTCACTATCGTAGCTATATACGCCAACTTCGGAATCTTTGGTGAAACGACCAATGCCAAATCCCGGAGTATCGCTAAAGCCGCCAGATGTGAATAACTTGCGTACGCCTTCAAAATCTGCATTTAGAGCTTTGGTAAGTTTTTCTTTGTCAACTTCGTAATATCCCTCTTTGGTTGCGAGTATGCCCACGCGGGATGCAGATGAATAAACTGTGGAATAGCCGTTGTCTATTGAATTAGTTAGTTCGTTTATTACGCCAGAGAACATGCTTCTTAAACTTTCGCGGAGTCCAGAGATGCCAGAATCACCTGTGAATGGACCAACTACGCGAGTACTCGTTTTTTTGCCAGATTCATCGGCTTTTTCCACTACCTCGGCTTTTGCGTTTTCGTCTATGAATTTTAGCAATTCGTTGAATTCTTCGACAAATTCGCTTATTTTGTCTGCAAGGCCGCTCAAATCCGATTCTAAAGAAACTTTTATGACTTTATCCGGGTCTGCTTTTTTTAGCGTGAAAGTGGTACCTGATATGGTCTTGTCGTCGTCGTTGCTCTGCGAGGTAATTGACATTCCGTCCACAGTATAAAAAGCATTTTGCCCTGCGGTTATGATATTATCTTCTTTAAAAACACTGTGGTTTGCCAAAGTACCCATATCTTTTTTAATAACATCAATTTCCTCTGATCCATCACCATTAGTTTTGAACGTTCCCAATTGAATTTTAACTTCTTGCAAGTAGGTTTTATAAGTTCTTTCTGAGGCGACAAGATTTGGATCGCCGCTAGATAGGTCATCATTGCTGTTAAAATTTTGGTCGCCTGCCAAATTTCCTACTATAACTATCTCTCCAGAATTGCTGAGTTCTGCTCTAAAACTTGCATTAACAGTGGACGAAGCTAAAGTATCATTTATTTCATCTAAAACTTCCTTTATTGTTCTTGATCTAGTGCCATCGAACAAATCAAATGTAACCCATCCAGGGCTTCCACTTCCATCGTTTGCTGGCAAATAAATGCCTATTTTATCGCCAGGGTCTAAATTGTTTCTATTTAGAACAGTATTTAGCTCTTTGAAAGTGGTTGCTTCTGTAGCCGGACCACCACCGATAACAGTGAAGGCACTTCCAGAAGTTGCCTTTTGATCTGAGTAACTAACAAAACCAAGATCAGCAAAAAGGTTCGTTCCTCCTTTTTCTTCTATTGAAAATCCATCCGTTCCTGAATCCACCGCAGTTAAAACAATGCGGTTATCGCCATTAGACATTGACATTATGCTGGCTTTAACGCCTGTGCCTTCTGCGGCATTTATTTTATTTACAATGTCTTTTAAAGTATCGCTTGAGTTTATAACTATATCAACAGTTTTTCTCGGATCGGTTTTTTGCGCGGCTTTGCTAGTTGACAAAGTTACGGTAATGGGTTCAGCATCTTTTGCCATTAATCCGAGGTCAAACATGGATTTGTTTACAGCGGAATAAGAATTGGAAGCAACTTTCAGCGTGGTTGCAAGCTGCTTAACAACTAGTTCGTAACTACCTGCTGTTGCGCCTTCGCCTCCAGATACAGTGGCATAATCTTCGTAATTTGAAGTTGATTTGAACAAATTGAAATCTTTTGGCAGTTCAAGACCCTTTGCCTTGGTTTGCAAACTCAAAAGCTTGGTTTCAAGCTCTTTGAATTTATCCAGCGTGCTTTGAGCATTCTCTTTTTTCTTGACTTCGCGCGTGACCTTAGCCTGCTCAAGCGCTGTGAGCTGCGCTATTATGTTGTTAGTATCCAAGCCGGACGCTAAACCACCTACTGACATTACTGGCATAAGGACCTCTTTTTCGTTAAATCTACACTTTATATCGGCACTATCAAGTTAATCCTTTAGTTTTTAACAAAATAAGGGATTTTTAATAGTATATAGGTGACTTGCAAAAACTGTGCCACTATCAAAACGCATTCACCCTTTCCACCCCGTTTGAATGCATGATAAATATATATGAATACTCCCCAGTGCCTATATCCAAAGGGTTTCTTATGCCAAGGGAATCCAGGCTTATGGTTTTGCGCCAAACGGCATAATTGTCAAAAACCCCTATTTTTCTGCATTTTTTGTCTAAAAGGTAAACTCCGTAGTCATTTGCGGCTATTCTGTCTGCGGAGCAGAAGTTTTTTTCATTGCCCGGAATGGAAGACATCGGTTCTAAGTGTATTTGTTCCCAATTTTTTGAGTACATTGCGAGATTCAGCGGTTCGTTTGCAAAGCTACCTGCTTCTGCAACATAGTATTCGCTATTGGTTGCTGCCAAAGCCAAAGCGCTTTGAGAGGGTATGCTGCCTTTTTTGGCACAATTAGAACCGGATATATTCCAAATTTCCACCCCCGATTTATTCCCAACGGCAAGCTCAGTTCCGCTAACTGCAAAAACTCCGTCTTTGGCATAGCACAGTTCCTTATCTTTGGTTTTTAGAGAAGCTCCGTCTTGAACATAAAAATTATTGTTTGCAAAAAGAACATCTTTTGGAAACCCATTAAACCTATATGTATTCTTCAAATTAAAAGCACATTCGTATAAATTATCCCGTTTATAGGAATACACATAAGAAAAATCGTCCAAAATATAAAGATTATTCCCATTATTTCCGGTTGCCATTTTAAGTGCTCTGCCCACATTGGGCAGAAATTCGTCAAAAGAGCAAGAAACTCTGCCAACCTGCCCGCCACCCCATTCCCCTTCACATCCAATTAAGAGCAGCAAGCCCAAGAACAATAATTTATTCACTTTCAAATCCTAGCTTTAAGCCCTAGATGCTAATCCTTAACGCAACGAATGCTGAACAAATTGGACTTATTATGTTTGCGGTTGCCATCTATATCTTCCCAGCCTGCTTTATCGCCGTGGTACAAATCAAAGCGGTAGGCACTAGTGCCATCGTATTCGGATGTGCTCCACCAGTCACCGTTGGTGCCGACATTCCTGAAACCATTGGAATAGCCGTAGCCACCTGGAAGGGCGGAAAAACCGTATTTGTCTTCGCCGTTGCTATTGTCACCGCCACCACCCCAGCCGCTTATTGCTTTCAAATACTTGCCCGCCATAGGGCTATCGTAAGGGCTATACGTGGTTTTATCGCCATCAATGTAACGCATAAGCTTATCCCAGTCCGCAGTACTAGGGATACGCCAGCCCGTTGGGCATATCCCTTGATGCTTCGCATTTACTTGACCTGAGCAAGTAGCTGAATTGCAAGATGAGGGCAGAGCCATTGCTGTTGACCAGTCATAGAGCCTGCCGTATTTTACGCAGTTGGCTTCTTCGTTGCTATAGCATTTGCTTCCAGTAGTATCATAATTCAAATTCTCTGCCATCCAAGTTTGCGTGCCCATTATGACTGTTCTGTAAACTTTCCCGTCTCGGGTGTCGGCAATTGGCTCAGGGCAGGGAGTTCCTATTCCAGTTTCCCAATATTTAAATAAAGAGTCCATATCAACTGCAAAATATGTTACTTTTTCTCCTTTTTTGCCATTTGGAGTACCACTGGGATATTCTTTCATTAAATTATCTCTAAAATCATTCCAAGAATACGATTCGAAAAGAACCTTTTCTACCATTGGAACCGTAATGCCACTGACTCTATCGCAAGTTCTTTCATTATCCCCTATCTTTGCGTATGTAGAATTTGCATCCTCTAAATCTTCAAATACACCAGTATAACCTTTAGCCCAATCGTCGTAATTTCCGCTCCAAGTTCCATAATGTTTTATTGATAAATATCTTTGCACTCCTCTTGCATAAGATTCTCTCAATATAGGAAGTAATTTACCGAATTCCACAGATTGCGGCAGATACCAATATCTTGTATCCATATTATCGTAATGGGACGAATGTGCAATCTCGTGTATTGTTGTTCCGTATATATTTATATGAGGTACTGGCCTTGAATTATTACGATCGTAAGTTTGAATCATAATATTTTGCCAAAGAGGACCAACATTATGGAACCCTACGGAATTTTTACATCCATCGGTACCAAAAACCCCATCAACCCAGCATGTAAATGAATCCTCATAATCTTTATTATTTTTATAATAAACGTTTATTTCTAAACTGTGTCTAAATGGATCCAACTTATCATTCTGCCTTGGGCGTTGCAGGCCGTAAATATCGCCATACCAATAATTATAAGCCGCAGTCCATACAACACACCATCTAGCGTGTTTCCCATCGAAAGTCTCTTTCCATGCACTTTTTTTGTTGTTTTTCTCAATTTCCAAATCCTCACCATACCATGAATGCCCATCTTGCAGCAAAAATTGTTGCGAGTCAAAATTCGCCTCGTAATCCACGCTGAATGTCCATCTCTCAGGGCTTTGGAAGGAGCCATCATCATCCGTTCTAGATGAACGCCAGTAATAAAAATAGCCTGCGGTAACCCTAACCCAGACGAGAGGTACTTCTTTTTCTAGTTGTTCATCATAAAAATTCAATATGCCACTAGGTCTCCACCTGCTTGGCCACAAACTCCAAGCAACTATGTTATCCTTATCAAAGGAAGTATTTTTTGCAAGAACTTTGTTTGAGCCGCTTTCAATCTCAGCTTTAAATCTTTCAGAGTTCGGAAAAGCCATAGCTTCTAACTGAGATGGAGTTAAATCTTGGTTTTGCAAATAAGCTGCTATCTCTTTGCTGGCCTTGTTTGCTCTCTTCGCCTTGACAAAATAGCTGTCTTCTTGATAGTCTCCTTCATCTTCTTCAAGTGGTTGCGTTAAAAATAATTCCTGCAAAATTTCGTAAGGCGTTGAACCAAATTCATAACCAACAGGTACGGTTGCAAAATAAGGAATTATGCTGTCTGGCAAAGTTTTATCTATATAAACAACAGGTTTCCTAATTTCGTTGTAATCCATTGGATGTTTAAACAGCACCAAGCTGGTATCGTAAGTTTTTAATTCATATACGCCATGCTTGCCATAAGGCAGAAAACGAACATACAAAAAATTTGCTTCCAATTCTGGAATATCTTTTGCGTTTGCATTGTTTGCGAGGACTAATTTTTTAAATGTTTTGTTCATATTTTCTACGGAATACGGATTTTGCTCTTTGGGGCTAGGGAAAACGCTTGTTAAGATATTTATTTCCGTATCGTTTTGGGTTTGTTCTTCGGTTTGCGAATATGTTCCTTGTCCAGAATCTGAGCAGCTGAAAAGCACAATGCTTGCAAAAGCAAGCGAAGCCAGTGCGTATGATAAAACTTTGGTTTTAGCCATAAAAATCTGCCTCTTATTAAATAACACATATAATATAGAATTATTTTTCTATATTTGAAAATAAGGAGCTATGTCTTATATTATTATGAATAAATTAAAAGCCATTTTATTTGCAACATTTGTTGTTAGTTTATTGCAAATAGGATTACTAGGGTGTGGCTATACCACTACTGAAACCGACCCTCCTGAATGGGCCCCTTTTTATATAAACAATAGCGGAGTAACCGTGAAACTAATTGTAAATTATTTACACATCAATAATGAACAGGAAATAAAAAATAATGATACTTTGTGCAATTATTATTTGCAAGAAAATTGTTCTGCTCCTAGTTGGGATGTTATCAAAGGTAATGAATATTCGGAATACATTCCTGCGTATTTTAAGATAGAATTTCTCAGTGAACCCAAAGTTTGCTTGGTATATGATGGAGAGGCTAAACTAGAGAATGACATTCGTTATTGGGAAAATTATACCTTTATAAAGAAAATACCACCTGTTTTATATTTTTATTCTTACACCATAACCTCTGAACACAAGGCAATGGCTAAAGAAGAATACTGCCAAAGTTCAATGGACGATTAACTTTATGAAGAAGCTAAAAATCATTTTTCTTGCTTATGTTCTAGCCAGCGTTACAAGCTGTATTTACGGCGGAGAAGGCTCGTATTCGGAAGAAAAACTTCCAGCGTACGCAAATAAAAGTGGAGAAAATGTTAAGATAGTCGCAATTGCTGAAGGCCACCCCCCTTATGAAAAACTTATTGCCAATGGAGATACCTTGTATAATTATCCAACGGAAGAATGGAATGTTTTTTTTCTAATTGGTTGCGAATCTGCTTATTGTGACATATTATCAAGAGTAGAGCTACATTTTTTAAATTACCCACAAAAATGTTTAATTTTTGATGGACCAATAAGACATAACAGTATTGACATACGTTCATTAGAATCGTATAAAAAGGGAGAGAAAAAACTTGATAATATAACAACATATTCTATAGCATACGTTTACACCATAACCCCAGAACACAAGGCAATGGCTAAAGAAGAAGATTGCCCAAGCTCAGCAGGCGAGTAGCTTTATGAAGAAGCTAAAAATCATTTTTCTTGCTTATGTTCTAGCCAGCGTTACAAGTTGTATTTACGGCGGAGAAGGCTCGTATTCGGAAGAAAAACTTCCCGCGTACGCAAATAAAAGTGAAGAAACTGTTAAAATAATCTCAATTTGGGGAGATTACACACTGGGTTGGACTGGAATAGATGATAGATATGAAAAAAATATTTACGATGGAGATACTTTGCATTATATGGAGGAAGGCTGGAGTGTTCCTTTGAGTATTCCCGCGACTGTAAATTGTGGTTTTGTTTCGTACGGGGATTGCGATAAACCAATTAGAATGGAACTGCATTTTTTAGACGACTCGCAAAAGTGCTTAATTTTTGATGGTCCAATAAAAAATGATGGTATAGATATGCGTTCTTGGAATTCATACAAGAGAGGAAAGAAAATAGATGATTGGGCTGAGTATGTGACAGGTGTGGAATATGTTTACACCATAACCCCAGAACATAAGGCAATGGCTAAAGAAGAAAACTGCCAAAATTCAGCGGCCAAATAATTAAAAGGCTAGGCTTTAAGCGGTTTCCACCAAGCTTCGTTTTCCACATACCATTTAACGGTTTCGGGTAGCCCCGTGCTAAATGTGTATTTCGGTTCCCAGCCGAGCTCTTTGCGAATGCGTGTGGCATCTATGGCATAGCGCAAATCGTGCCCAGGCCTGTCAGTCACAAATTCAATTTGGGTCTCGTCTTTTCCCATTATTTTAACAAGTTCTTTTGCAATATCTATGTTTTTCCATTCATTGCTTCCGCCAATATTGTATATCCTGCCAGATTCTCCCTTTTCAAGTGCTAGCAAAATTCCGTTGCAATGGTCTTCTACGTGGAGCCAGTCGCGAATGTTGAGACCTTTGCCATAAACGGGGATTTTTTTGCCCTGCATTAAATTTGTTACCGCAAGGGGTATAAGTTTTTCTGGAAATTGGTAGGGTCCGTAGTTATTTGAGCAACGGGTTATGACGGTATCTAATTTATAGGTTTCGTGCCAAGCTCGCACCAGTAGGTCTGCTCCAGCTTTTGAGGCGCTATATGGGCTATTGGCGGCAAGGGGAGTGTCTTCGGTGAAGTAGCCAGTGCTGCCGAGAGTTCCGTAAACCTCGTCTGTGCTAACCTGCAAGTGCCTTATGCCTTTTTCTTTTGCGTATTTAAGCAGGTTTAATGTTCCCTCCACATTTGTGCGAACAAATACGCCTGGGTTTTTTATGGAATTGTCAACGTGCGATTCTGCCGCAAAATGCACAATGGCATTTGGCTTGCCCGCTGGTAGCAAATCTCCTGCTACGAAAATATCCTGTTCGTTTGTTATATCTCCTTTGAAAAATTTGTAATGCGAATTGTTTTCTACATCTTTTAAATTTTCTATATTGCCGGCATAAGTCAGGGCATCCAAATTCACTATGTTCCAATTTGGTCTCTCTTTCAAAACGAACCGCACAAAATTTGTACCTATAAACCCGCAGCAACCAGTCGCCAGAATATTCATAAGGGGTAATGTAGAATTTTCTATCTTACCGCCCTCTGCGTACCTTGACTGGCAAAATCCCCATTGCCTCGCGATACTTATTAACAGTCCTTCGTGCAACCCTTAAACCGCGTTTTTCCAAAAGTTCCGCTATTTCTTGGTCGGAGAGGGGTTTTTTCTTGTTTTCGTTGTTTATCAAGTCCCTAATGCTGTCTTTTATCCTAACATTGCTAACTTCGGTGCCGTCATCTTGGGCAACACCAGAAGAGAAGAATTTTTTGAGTTCAAAAACTCCATAATTGGTTTGAACATATTTTCCGTTTGTAACCCTGTTCACCGTGCTTATATCCCTATTTATCTCGTTTGCTATATCCTGCAAAATCATAGGTCTCAAATGCTGCTGACCGCGAGCGAAAAAGTCGTATTGTCTGCGAACAATGGCATTCATAACCAAAAGCATAGTTTCTTTGCGGCTCTCTATGCTCCGCATAAAAACGCTTGCAGAATTCAGTTTGCCCCTTATCCAAGTTTTTTCTTCGTTGCTCACGTTTTTTGTTTTAAGCAGATTTTTGTAGGAGCTGTTTATCTTTAATTTTGACTTTGTGCCGTCTCTTAGTTGCACGCTAAACGAACCATTAGGTTCCCTTTCAACAATAAAATCCGGTGTTACATAAGACAAATTGGAAACGGGAATTTGCGCAAGAGGTCTTGGGTTTAGCTTTGCAAGCTCTTTTATAGCGAAGGTAACGTCTTGGGTGGAAATATTCATCGCTTTTGCAATTTGCATGTAACGCAAATCGGCGAGCAAATCGTAATGATTTTCCAGCATTTCAATGGCTGTTTTTGAAAAATCCGGTATTCTTTTTGCCTGAATGATAAGGCAGTCGCGCAGGTCAAAAGCTCCCACCCCGGGCGGCTCAAGGCTACGCAAAACCTCAAAGGCTTCTCTCACCTCTTTTGGAGCTTTTTTCAGGGGTTTTTCGTTTTGCAAAACAGCATCAATGGCTTTCAAAGCGGAATTTTTACCAGAAATCCCTGCAAAATTTTCATTAGATTCGTTTTCATCAGACAAAAATCCGTTATCACCAACACAACCTATTAAATATTCAAGACATTCATATACATTTGCTGGCAAATTTCTGTCTTTGACTTGGTTTAGCAGGTATTGCTGAATATCCAAATCATAGCTCTGTGGGCGTTCCCAGTCGTCTTCATCTGGGTCTCTTTTGCTAAAATCCTCCGGTTCTGTGTCTTTAAAACCGTCTTGAAAATAGTCGTCCCAATTTATTTCTGAATTATTATCCGAGCCGTCTAATAAACCCTTGTCTATATCACTTGAACTATATTCATCGCTTGTTTCTTCGGTTTCTTCTTCGCTGCTCTCGTCCATTTCCAAAAGGGGATTTATTTCAAGCTCCTGTTGAATGGCGGCTTCCAATTCCAGGGAATTCATCTGCAAAATTTGAGATGTAATTATGGTTTGGGCAGATAGCTTTTGGTCTATCTGCATTCCCTGAGATATGTTCATTTGAACAGGCATATAAGGCAAATATAGTTATTCTTTGCCGGAATTTTGCAATAATTTTTATTTCCCTTCCAGTGCGCGTTTTTTAGCTTTGCTTCTCGCTGTTTCCCTAATCAGATGAATGTTTTTTAGGCTAACCATATTTTTTCGTTTGCCGTTTTCGTCATAAATTTTTATACCCTTGCTGTCTATTTTGCTCACAAATGCTTGCAGCGAAGAACGCAAACTATCTATATCATTCAATACTTCTTTTTTGTCTAGCAAAGCCACAGTGACAGGGCTACTTTCAAATTGGATTATAATTTTGTTCAGGTTCTCTATAGCTTCCATAACAGACAAAATTACCTTATTCGCAGATTCCACGCCATCTTTTGCCTGAACCCTGATTGTATCCAAAGATTTGTCTATTTTGCTGCTCGCATCTGATATTAGCTCGGCGTAATCGCCTACCTTATTCAAAGCACCCATGGTTTGATTTTCAACGGTATTTATGACCTTAGACAAAGCATCTAGCACGCCTTCGCATTCATCCATAATATCTTCAACTTTCTTTTGTAAAGAGGGATTTTTGTCATCGCCTGTGTGCAACATACGAACAAGCTCCATAAGGGCAGCAACCTGTTTTCTCGCAATATCGGTTAGTGCCAAAATCTCTGCAAAACCAGGTTCAAATTCCCCGTCAAAAACATAATCTTTTGGCATAGGTTCTCCGTTTTTCCCTGGCTCCACTACAATGCTGCGGCTACCCATGATATTTGGGCTAACATTTCTGAATCTGGTATCTTTGCGAAAAATCCTAGGCTCGTCTAGGCTTATTTCAACAAGGGCTTTATCGTTTGCCTTTGTAATGGAAACAATATGACCTATAGCAAAACCCCTTATGGCAACAACATCGCCGTTTTGCAAAGCCCCCATTTCTGGAAACTGCACCAACACCACGTTTCTCGCTCTCCTTTCACTTTGCCATATTGAAAAAGCTATGTATGCAATAACCAACAATAACGCAGCTATTGTTAGGCTTCCTATGAGCTTTTCGTTATTCATCCTTTCCTGTTAATTTTTTTCTTTTCACCAAAAACACAGCACCAACCATTGCAGAAAGCAAAATAAAACCAACAATCTCAAACAAAATGAAATACCCGCCAGGCATATTCATAGAAATTCTATAACTGGTATCAAAAAGGTGTTCAGAAATCATAGCAACGCTTCCGGCAACAGCTTCTTGGTTTTCTTGCAAATTCACTTTGACAACAGCAGAGAGCAAAAGCAGCCCGCCGCACAAAACCGCAAAAACAGAACTAGCACCAAGCCTATCCATTCTAGGCAGCCTTGTTTCCCTTGCTCCGTTAAGCACCATAATAACAAACACTATGAGCATCATAACTGCGCCTGCATAAACCAAAATTTGCAAAACGCCTAAAAAGGTGCTGTGAACAAGGGTGTAAATACCCGCAAGCGAAAGCATATTGAGCACAAGAGCCATTGCGCCATTTATAGGGTGCTTTGAAATCAAAAGCGCAAAAGCACTTGCAAGGCACACCGCCGCAAACAGAATAAAGAGAATTGTTGTAAACATATTAACCTGCCTTAGATAAATCTTGCATATTTGCTATGAATTTTTCACGCGAGTCGTGCACAAAAGAAGTTACCCCTGTATCCATTCTTATGGCATCTGCTGGGCAAGCCTCTACGCAAAGCCCGCAAAACACGCAAGCCAAATAATCTATTTCAAATCGAACTGCCTGTTTTTCAACTTGCCCATTCGGAGATTCTCCGCCGTCCACCCTAATGCATCTTGCCGGACAAGCGGCTGCGCACATTCCGCAGGCAACGCAGCGGGGCGAGCCATCTGCCCTTTTAAGCAGGCGGTGCATTCCGCGATAGTTTTTGGGTATGGGTGTTTTTATGGTTGGGTATGGAATGGTGGGCAGGGTTTCGTATTTGAAAAGCCCACGCAAAAAATGCCGCAAAGTGGTGAATAAACCGCGAATTGCTTCGGGAACATAAGATTGCACCCAGAGCGTTCTTTTAGGATGTTGAATTATACGAGGCATAATGGGTAATATAGTAAAACCAAATGTCTGTTAGACTTATTTACCAGAATAGCAATAAACGCCCATCTACAAAATCTTTACCAAATGTCTGTTATACTTATTTCTTCTTACTTTGCTGAAGCGCTTTGACTTTGTCGGAAGATAAGTTCAACGCCGGTCCCTTGTTGGCTTCCTTCTTTCTCTCCTCAAACATGACCTCGTTCCTTCTTCGCTTGAAGGCATCCTTCAATACAGTTGGCAGTTTCTCCACGTCGGCGTCATCAACACTGTTTATCTGCTCGGCGTTGAGCCCTAGTATGTCATCTAGTTTGAGATAACTGAGCATTAATTTATGACCGGATGACGATTCAGAAGTTTTGGTGGACTTAATAGATGAATTATGAACAGATGATAAATCCAGCTCATCGTCCTTGAGCTGTGCGCATGCGTAGAGTCCGAAAATGAACACGCATAAGCCGAATGACATAGGTATTATTAATTCAATCGGTGGAGGGGTCATCTTGAGGAATATAAAAAATTAATTTTTATTCAGTCCTATATCATAGCATAGTTTAGGTTGTAAGCTTTTCAGCTTTTTTAACTATCCGCTCTGGGAGCTTTTTTTCCATTGCATTAAATAGGCTATAAGAGATTAATCTCTCCAAAGTTTCCGTTTTGGACATTTTCGCAGTGGATTTAAAATAATCTAAAACTTCGTTTGGCACACGAATGGTTATTGGAGTGGTCAATTTTTTGTAGAAGGGATTTCCCAAAGTTTTCCCTGAACGAAGAACTTTTTTCTGTTTCTCAGTCATTTTGAACTCCTTTGAATAAGGTTGCTAAGGTATTTACTTTTCTCATTTCTCAAAGCCTTTCTAGCTGATATTATACGATAAGTCTCCGTATTTTGAGGATCCTTTTCACAAAATACAACTAGTAACACATTATGTTTAATGGAACGCCCCAACAAATGAAACCTTTCCTCTGTTTTTGAATGGGTAGAATCGTATTCCAAGATAGCAAACTTGTCGCTGAACACAGTTTTTGCCTCTGAAAAAGCAACCTTGTGTTTGCGGATATTAGCTAATTCTTTACTTACATTCCATTCAAACTTCATTTATTAGAAAATAGAAATTTTGTATACTGCATTCTACCTTTTCTTCTTCTTGTTATGCAAAATCACCGAATAGAGGGCGATAAACTCATTTCTTTATCTCATACATATTTTTTTCATTAACTTCAACATCGTCTGCATAAGTGTTATACGTGTAATAGAACCCATTATCACGTTCATTCCATTTATACTCAATTTTCTTGAATCTGAAGGACGTTATACCTTTGTCTCTCATTCCAGAATCAACCAACATTTTATGATGAACCTCTATATTTGCTTCATTGGCAAAAAATGTACCTATAAACTCCAAAGTGGTATTTCTATTTCCTTTTGCTCTGCTTTTCACTTGAAATTCTGAGTTAATTCCAGTCATAAAATTTGCTATTTCTTTTCTCAATAACGGAAATTCTCTTCGCTACTCATTTTTTACCTCCTATGATAGATAGGAGGCATACACTAAATCCAGCAATGATTACTAAATACAACCCAAAGCCGATTAAACTTGTATTAAGTGCCTGTATAGCAACCGGCCCAGAAAAAGATTTATTTATTTCTTTAATAACCATTATGCCACCAATAGCGCTAATCAATCCGGGAACAAACGCAGCATATTTAATGTTGCCAATCAACGGTTTTGTTCTATCCCCTAAAAACGCAATTATCAGTGGTATTGTGAAAATGATGGAAGGTAGCCAACACCTATTATCAGGTATCTGCGTGCCATTAATGGAACCCAAGAAAGGAATATTGACCCAGGGCATGAATATGGCTGATATGCCAAGCCCACTAGCTATTATAAGTGCTATCCTTTGTTTGTTAATATCCCCTATGTTAGTTTCTTCTTTTTGCTGTACTTGCTCATGAATCATAGCCTTGCATTTGGGGCATAGCAGATTAGCACAATTTTCTGCCGTTATTTTTATAACAGCACCGCAAGATGAGCAGAATATCTCATCGGCTCCTTTTTGTTGAACATCAGCCATTATAACCTCCTAAGGTTGTTGGTTTCTCTTTTCTTGATTTTAATATTGTGCTTAAGTGAAAAGATAAGCTTTTAAGCGGTATTTTAAGTTCAATAAAGCTAAACAGAACCATATTTGGCTCCTTGAAAATATAATGAATTATGAAATCTGTATAACCCCGAGTTAGAAGGGGGGGGGGGGGGGGGGGGCAAAAAAGGCAAACCGGCCCCGCCGCCATTATTTCATTTTTTTTTTGTTAAAAAAAAAAATTTCCAATTTTTTTTGTTAAAATAAAAATTTTTTTATTTACAACCAACAATGGAAATTTTATTTATTAACCAAAAAAAAATGCAAAAATGCTGGCGGGGGCGGTTTGCCTTTTTTGCCCCCCCCCCCCCCCCCCCCTTCTAACTCGGGGTTATACAGATTTCATAA
>JAITFN010000073.1 GCA_031281345.1 Candidatus Fibrimonadaceae bacterium | reverse complement strand
CACTTCCAGTTCTCCAAGCGTTAAGCGATGTCCAAGCCCAAAAAGTTTGAAATTTTTATTTCATACAGGCGTAAAGGGGGCTACGACACCGCCAAATTGCTTTATGACCGTTTAAGAATGGACGGTTATTCCGTTTCTTTTGATATAGATACTTTAGAAAAAGGGGATTTTGACAACGAACTTAAGCAAAGGGTTTATGATTGCAAAGATTTTTTGCTCGTGCTGAGTTCTGGTATTTTTGATAGATTTTTTGACTCCGAAAGCGACCCGAAAGACGACTGGGTTCGCCAAGAGATAGTATGCGCCATAGAGTCAAATAAGAATATTGTTCCTATTACCTTAGACGGCTTTGCTTACCCTAAAAGTTTGCCAGAAGATATTAAGAGCATAGCTAAAAAAAATAGCATAGACCTTAACCCTAAGCATTTTGAAGGTGCTTATGCCAATATGAAGCAAAAATTTTTGCTTTCAAAACCGCACTGGGTAAAAAGAAGCAAAAAGTTGCTCATTTCTCTTTTTTCAGCGGCTCTTTTGGGAATAGCGGCTCTTATATTTTTTCTATTGCTCAATATATCCAAGCAAAATGAGTTGCTATTGCAAGAAGAAAAAGCAGCTATGCAAAGAGCGGATTCAATAAAAAACGCTGCATTGGATTCAGTAAAAATGGCTATGCAGCAAAGTGCAGATTCAATAAGAAAAGCCGCTTTGGATTCAATAAACAATGCCAAGTCTGCAAATCAAAAAGAAGCTCCGCAAAAAGGTTCTGGTACGGCAGTGGAAAAGCAAGCTCAAAAATCTTCGGGCAAATCAATTCACTGGGGTGCTGCTAACGATATAATAGGGCAGGTGATATACGAGAAATTGGCATCTGCGGGAGTTAAAAAAACAAAATGCTCCTATAATGGCATAATGTTAAAACTTAACAAACCGAGTTGCAAAACCGATAACTTGGCAAAAATTATATGCACCTATTCCCCCAAACTGACCATTACCGATTGCAACGACAAACAAATTGCCACTTTGGGAACCTCCGAAACTTTTAAAGCCTCTCCCCAGGTAAACGAAAATGCAGCAAAAGAGGAATTAGCTGGTGAGTTGCGCAGCGTGGATTTTAGCGACTGGGTTTCGGCGATAAAGAAGTTTTAACAAGGAGAAAAACAATGAAAACACAACTCGCAAAAATAGCATTTGCGATAGCATTTACACTTGGCCTAAGCTTTGCACAAGAAGCTCCCGAAAGACTCGCCGTCTATGTGTATGGCGCAAACGAAGCAGGCATAAACAAATCCCTTAGCAGCAAACTGCTTACTGCAATGGCGCAGAACGACCTATACATGGAAATAGGCGATCCCGTTTCCTTTCAAGACGAGCTTGCCAAGAACAACAAGAGCGACTTAGCTTCTATTATCCAAGTAGCCAAACGATACGGATCGGATTATGTGTGTGCGGTGAACGTAGCAGAGATATTTGGCACCCATTCCATCACCGGTCGCCTGATAAAAATAGCTGGCTATCAGGTTGTCAAAACAGGTTCTGTTGACCATTCGCTTAAATCACTTGAAGACCTTACAAAGGTTTCCAGTGAGCTTGCTAGCCAACTCCTTCCCCCTTCCGCTGCTCCTCCTGCTGCTCCTCCTGCTGCTGCTCCTCTAGTGGCAGAAGAAGTCTTTGTTCCTCCTGAGGCAGTGCTGCCTCCACCTCCGCCACTTGCCGCAGTCTTGGCTCCGGTTGCAGCGCAAAAGCAGTGTGCGAAAAAATACAATATCAACGAGCTTCTTTCAAAAATAAAAGACGGCTTTCCTACAAAATTGAAGGACTGCTCCTCAACTCTTGCAAAGGATATGCTTAATCCATTCGGAAAAAAATTGGAGCCTAAATCTTTTATGACGCAGTGCCCAATTGAAGGGATAAAAAAGGAATTGCCCGAAGGTTTCCCCAATACGGACAAAATACTTGTCAACTTAACGAATTTCACACAGGGTCTTATGAACTCTACCAGCGCAGGCGGTGCGCTTGACCCAAAGAAGCTGGTGAGTGCTGTTGGCAGTATGAATGTAGAAGAGCTTTTGAGCGATGTTAAGAAGCTGGCTACGGACGAGTGCATTGTTGACGAGCCTTATTCGCCTCCGGTTGCGTTTGCGGGAAATGTAGCGGAAAGCAATTCGGGCGAGGAAAAAGATGAGACGAGGATGTCTTTTGGCATAGATGAGGCGAGGATGTCTTTTGGCATAAGGGCTGGTCTCAATTATTCGCATACCTATGCGGAACATAGTTATCATCGTTATGGGAGAGACAGCAGCAGCGATTATGGTGCTATTGGTGGAATGCAGCTTGGCTTTGTGCTTGACATTCCTACAACCGACTGGTTTTATATTCAGCCGGGCCTTATGTATGTTCAGAAGGGAAGGCGTGATGACGGCGACAAAACCGCCCATTACCTTGAGCTTCCCTTGCTGCTTTCGCTCAAGTTTTTTGCGTTTAGGCTTGGCGTAGGTCCGTATTTTAGCTATTGTTTAAGCAGCAAGGCCGATGTTTTTGACAATGGTCTTGACATAGGTTTGAACTATGGCTTGGGTTTTGATGTAGGTATGTTCTATATAGGCACGTTTTATGAATATGGCTTTGCCAATATGAGCAGTAAGTCTGGCTACAAATTCTACAATCGCACGTTTGGCTTTAACTTAGGGGTAAATCTATGAGAAAAATTTTATTTACAGCGTTTGCAATTTTTGCAATTTTGGGCTGCGGCAGTGGGGATAATGCTGTGTGTATGACCTGCGGCGACAGCGACCCTATCAATGGTGACACCGGGTATGCCTACTGCCTTTACAATAATAGGGGTGGCTATTATAGCTGCGCTTATATGGGTATTCGTGAATGTGAGGGTAAGTCTTACGGCAAAGACAATACCTGCGGCGGCTTTACCCTTAGCAGTTCCAGTTTCCGTTCCAGCAGTTCCTTGCGTTCTAGCAGTTCGTCACGCCCCAGCAGCAGTTCCAGCCTGCGTTCTAGCAGTTCGTCACGCCCTAGTAGTTCGTCTTCACTTAGCGGTGGGGGTGGTAATTGTCCCAATGCCGTGACTGGTAACGGTACCATATTTTGTGGTGGTCAAACCTACAAGACCGTTAAAATTAACAACCAAACTTGGATGGCAGAAAATCTTAACTACGATGTTCTAGGTAGTATATGCTATGATTACAACATCGACAAATGTAACGAGTACGGCAAATTATACGACTGGGCAACAGCAATGAACATAGATTCTAAATACAATAACCAGTTGTGGAACGGCAGTGATGAGAATCACAGAGGCATTTGTCCTAATGGTTGGCATATACCTAGCAATGATGACTGGGATGAGTTGATAGATTTTGCTGGAGGCTATGAAATCGCAGGAACTAAATTGAAGGCGAGAGATGGTTGGAACTCATATAGCGGCGTTCCCTTCGGCACGGATGATCATGGCTTTTCCGCCCTTCCAGGCGGCGAATGTTCAGATGGCTATTTTGGTGGCAACGGCGGCAATTGGTGGAGTTCCTCTGAGATCAGTAGCCTCAGTGCCTCCTTCTGGGGCATGTACAACCACAGCGAGAGCGTTTTCGGACTTGGCTTCTATAAGGACTTCATGTACAGTGTCCGTTGTGTGAAGGATTATTAAGCCTGCTTCAATGCTCTAACTTTCTATATTTATACCTCAATGAAAGCAAACGCATTATCGCTTTTACTTATGCTACTTCTTTCTGCTTGCTATGTTGATGTATATGAAACAGGCAAGAGTTCTTCCTCATATTATACTTACTCTTCTGATTCACACAGTGGTTCCTCGTCTTCGCAAAAAATTGAACCGCAGGATTCAGTACATTGTGGAGAACGTCTTTACAAAGTAGTGAAAATGGGTTCGCAAATTTGGACTGCTCAAAACTTAAATGAAATACCAAAATCTGGAAATTCGTGGTGCTATGGTACTATTAATGCGCATTGTACTACGCATGGAAGATTGTACGACTGGGAAGCGGCAAGGAATGTTTGCAGTACTTGCGAGGGTAGTTGGAAATTGCCAAGCAGAGATGATTATGATATTTTACGAGACTGGGATGCTGATGATCTTAGAGCCACATCCGTGTGGCATGCGGTTTATGGCGGATTGAGATTTGAAGATGAAAGCAGAGGACCTTTTGCACTTTTTGATATAGAAGGATACTGGTGGTCTTCCACAAAATCTAGTGACTGGGTATATTATTTTACTCTTGAAAGAGGTGGAATTGGATTAAATAAAAATTCTGGTGGGAACGTAGCAAGAGGTTTTTCCGTTCGTTGCATAAAAAACTAGAACAACAGCACGTCTCCAATATCATCTTTGCCCAGAGCAAGCATATAAAGCCTGTCCAAGCCAAGTGCAACACCTGAGCATTCTGGCATTCCTTTTTCCAAAGCGGTTAAAAAATTCTCGTCTATTTTTGGAATGGGTTTTCCCATTTCTTTTCTTTTCTCTATGTCTTCTAAAAAACGTTTTCGCTGCTCTTTAGTATCGGTCAATTCTTCGTAGCCATTGCAAAGCTCAATTCCATTTATAAATAGTTCAAAACGGCAGGCAACTTCTTGCCCATTTGAATTTTTGCGAATTTTTGCAAGGGCTGCTCTTTTTGGCGGATAATCAACGATGAATTCTGCACAATTTTTCCCCAAACTGGGTTCTATTATCGCACTCATTGCGTAATCCTCTATTTCTTCCAATGTCCAATCTTTGTGCTTGGCTTTTAATTTTTCCATATCAACACATTCAAAGGCTGTTTGCCAAGGGGTTCTTTTTAAGGGTAAATTTAGGGCCGTTATGCAGTTTACCAAGTCTAAAATTTCTTGTTGCAGTTCTTCTGCGGAAAATCCGATTCTGTACCACTCGGCTATGTTGAATTCACAGTTATGCCTTGTTCCGGTTTCTCCTTTTCTAAAGGCGTGGGTTAATGAGAATATATCGCCAAAGCCTTCTGCCAAAAGACGTTTCATAAAAAATTCGGGGCTTGTTGCCAAATAATGCGTGGGTGGCAGGGTTTCAAAATAATCCAACTGCGGGTCTGTGCCACAGGTTGCAGAGAGCATTGGAACATCAACTTCTAGCAAACCACGATTCAAAAAAAATTCCCGCACCTTGCTGTGGAGTTTTTGGCGCTCTCTCCAAATATCAATTTTCAATTGAATATTTCCCTCGCTAAATCTTTATATTCTTTCATAACAATGTTGTAGTATTTTTTTGGTAAGGGCGCGCCGCTTTTCAGTTTTTCGTCTAGGGTTCCAATGCCAACGTTGTAGGCTATCAGGGCGTGTTGCAAATTTTTGTATTTGGCAATTAAACGGAGCAAATAAGCCGTTCCAACCATTAGGTTCTTTTCTGGGTCAAATAAATCTTTTGGCGATTCTAATTTAACCCCAACGGAGCGGGCAACTTCCAAAGCAGATTCGTATTTTACCTGCATAAGCCCAAGTGCCCCAGATTTACTACCAGATGCGTAAAAGCCCTTTGCGTTTGGGTTTCCTTTGCTTTCGTGTTTTATAACGGCTAAAATCAAAAGCGGGTCTATTTTATAGTTTGTTGAAATGGCAAATAATTTTTCTGCCAAAATATCCTTGTATTCTTCGGGCAGTTTTTTCTCAGA
This sequence comes from Candidatus Fibrimonadaceae bacterium, assembly GCA_031281345.1. Taxonomy (GTDB): domain Bacteria; phylum Fibrobacterota; class Fibrobacteria; order Fibrobacterales; family Fibrobacteraceae; genus Fibrimonas. Next base: position 948 of record JAITFN010000073.1, on the reverse strand, counting down.
CAAAATATCGAGGCCCCTGCTAATGCGAAAAAGGGTCAAAGCCTTTTCTCCGTGTTTTTCAATTTCTTCAATTTTCACCTGCTCAGCCAGAATTTCCCTATTCAAAGCCTTGATTTGCTCATTTTTGCCGTGCCAGGCAATAAACACAAAAACCACAAATATCGCCGTGGCTATGCAAATAAAGATTAAATGGAGAATGGAAAGGCGCATTAAAATAAGGTAGTAAAAATAATTAGTATTTTTATCCAAATTATGCTTCTATATCACGGTAGTTATTTAGAAATTAAAAGCCCTCAAATCCTCGCAGGAAAATATGCAAAGGATTTTGGCGTGGGTTTTTATTGCACCGAGCTAAAAGAACAGGCAATCAGGTGGGCGAGCCGCTACAATTCCCCAACACTCAATGTTTATGAATACGAAAAAAATTCTTCATTAAAAATAAGAGGTTTTAGCGAAATGACAGAAGAATGGTTGGATTTTGTTATTTTTTGCCGAAGCGGAAAAAAACATGATTATGAAATTGTTAGCGGGCCAATGGCAAATGACCAAGTTTACAATTATATAAGCGATTATATTGACGGAGCTATAACAAGAGAGCAATTTTGGGCGTTGGCAAAATTCAAGCATCCCACGCATCAAATAACTTTTTGCACCGAGCTGGCATTGGAGAGTCTAAAATTCATAAAAAGCGAGGCGGCAAAATGATAGGCAGGGAAATAAAAGAGCATAATGATTTGTTTTTTGTGTGTTCTCTAATAGATTATATAGCGCGAAAGACTAAATCGCATAGGGGCACGGTTACAAATTCAATAGGAGAAACAGAACTGAGCCGAATTTTTGGTTTGGCAGATGTTTACCATTCAGAAAATATAGACAAAATAAGCGATGAGCTTATAGAAAAATTTGCTGTGCCAAGTGACAATTTTCCCACCGAAAGCAAATATACAC
>JAITFN010000072.1 GCA_031281345.1 Candidatus Fibrimonadaceae bacterium | reverse complement strand
TTGGAGCCGCGAAAAACGGCATTCTTACCCCCCCCCCCCCCCCCCCAATTATAGCACAAAAAATTTTCCCTTCAACAAAGAGGTTCACTATGAAAACCAACCGTTTTCTATCGGCGGCTATATTCGCATTAGCCTTGTCATTCACCATTTCTTGCGGAGGCTCAAAACCGCCCGCCGCACCCACAGGTTTCACCGATGTGAGCAATCCAGCGGACGAATACACGAAGATGTGCCGCACGGAGCTTAAAGACTACCTGTGCGGTGTAGGGGAAAACACAAGCACGAACTCCCAGATTGCAAGGGATGTGGCAACGGCAAATGCTCGCAACGAATTGGCGACTAAAATCCAAGTCTCCATAGAATCCGCTCTTAAACGAGTCACGAGCAATACTTTGGGCGAGCAGGGGAACGAAACCACCTTTTCAAGGCTCGCTCAGGAAGTCTCCGGAGAATTCAGCAACATAGACATCTATGAAACGAAAACTCAGCACAACCAAGCCGAGAACAAATACAAAATCTACGCATTGGTTGTAATCAAAAAAGACGATATAAAAAATGCGGCAAACAGCAAAGCTTCCAACGCCCAGATTCTATCCGATGCTGCCGCTTCCAAGGTGTTCATGGATATGATAGACGAAGAGCTCAGCAAGAGAAAATAAAATGCCTATCCTGATTTTGTTCTGTGTCGTTTCCATTTTCGCTCAGGGCTTGGTTCCCGAGTGGGTGGATGAGTCTTGGCGACTTAGCCATTATCCCAAATCCGAATGGTACATTGGTTTCGCAACGGATAAGGTAATGAAAGGGCAACCCGATTCAAAGGCATATCAGGCGGTGGAAAAAAATGCGCAGAGCAAGCTCTCGGAGAGCATTGTGGTCAAAGTCCAAGGCTCTTCGGCGGTTCAGATTTCCAGCAAGCAAACGCAGAAAGGCGAAACCATAAACACGAACTACGACCAGAACATCAGAACCGCAAGCAATGCGGTATTGGCAAAGGTAGAAACCCGTTCTTATTTTGACAAAAAAAGTGGCTATATATACGGCTTTGCCGCTGTCAAGAAAAAAGATTTGGCAGATTTCTACAGGTCTGGCATGAACTTACTGTTTTCCTTTGCAGAAAAGGAATTTGCCCTGGCTGAACAGCAAGTAGAACAAGGCAGAAAGAAAGTGGCATTGGACAAAATACAGGCAATAGAGGATTCCCTGAAAATCGTTAGCTACTGGGGTTCTCTTCTGCATACTGTTGAAAGCGACAATTCATACATCAAGCGCGAGCAGGATTTTTGGAAAAGGGCAGGCGACATGAGAATGCGGCTTCAAAACGGAACATCTGTGTACCTTGACATTTCCGGCGACAGCGGCTTGGAAACGCTAAGTGCCGAGATGCAGGAAAAGGGCTGCAACTGCTCCATAGCGGAAACAAAGGAAGATGCTGATTATTCGGTCACGATTAAAAACAAGCTTGGCGACTGCAGCGAGGCAGGCAATGGCCTTGTTTTTTGCTATGCAAACGCCACGGTTGCGGTGAACAGCCTAAAATTCAACAAACCGGTAAGCGTAAAAATACCGGAAGCCAAAGGCGGCAGTCCAAACAACAACAGAGACAAAGCCGCGGCAGAGACTTTCAAAAAATTGACAAACTCCCTAGCAGAAAAAATCAACCAAACCATCAACCAATGAGGAACAGCATGAAATTCCCTCTCATCACACTACAAGCAATCGCCCTGACCGGCGTTTTGGCAATATCACACGCTTCCGAGAACTGGACAGGAGACGGAGGCAAAGGAACGAGCATCACCATTGATGCCCCTAAAGCGAGCGGACTCGCGGAAAACCAAGGACATCTTCCTGCGGTGGTACAGGCGGAATTCGTAAGCAATTTCTCAAGCTATTCAGCTATCTCGGTGCTGGACTGGGAACGCCTCGGCGAGATATACGCAAAGCTCGGCTCGGGCATTTTTGGCGGCGACAGCACGGAAGCGGCTATGCAAGATTTAGGTCAATTAGCGACAACGACATATTTCATGACCGGAAGCATAGCCAAGGCAGGGACAAGCTACCACCTGCAAGTGAATATCATCAAAACAGCAAACAAAATGACGGCAGCATCGTATTCGGGGACTTTCTCCTACTGGGACTTGGACAACCGGACAGGCATAAGGCGGGCATCGCTTGAGCTGCTCAAAAAAATGGGAGTGACGCTAACGCCAAGAGCGCAGGGGGAACTTGCCGGAGCAGCAACGGCAAGCCAGATAAGCGGTCAGACGGCTTTTGCCAAGGGTATCACGGCACAGAGGCGGGGAAACGAGGTGGAAGCACTCAGCTATTATTTCCAAGCAGCAACATTTGACCCCTCATTGAAGGAAGCGGTGAGCCGTTCATCTACATTGAACGCCAGCATAGCGAGCGGCAGCATGGGCGACAATGTGCGCAACGATATACAGTGGCGAAAGCAATGGGTGGACAGGCTTGCGGAAACCGAGCAGTTTTTTGACAACTTCAATAAAATGGAATCCATGCCTTACATCTTGTTTTACTCAAAGGAAATCAATCAGGGGAAAATCAACTACCAGAACGAAACGGTGGCACTAAGCATAGAGACTTATCTGTATGGCAGCGGAGTTTGGACGGTTTCCATAGAGCGAGCTTTGCAGGCGGTATATGACGGCTTGAACGCAACCAATAGGAAAGAGGACTGGGGGCTGGATAGATGGCCGCAGAAGGGAGTCACAGATCTAAATGTTTTTGAAGAGCGACGAAATAATTTTTCCGTGGTTTTTGAATTGGTCAATAACCAGAACAAGGTGATAGGCAGCCAGGCTTTGCAGGCGGGCGGCTCTTGGGGGTTGAATTGGCACGGAAGACCCAGAGTTGAAATGTCCAGAGCGGATAGGAAAACCTTGAATTTCCAGAATGTGAATGCCAATGACATAACCGACAACATGACGATAAGGGTTGCGAGCGTGAATGAAATGGATGCGGAGACTGCTGCAATAGACGGAGTTCTGCAAATAAGGGCTATCACTAAAAGCGAGGCTAATTGGTATGACTTTTTCAGGTTTTCAAGGGGTGAGGTACAAGGATTTGCGAATAGGCATGCTGGAAAAATGAAAAAATTGGTTATTCCCAACACTATTTGGGGTGACCCTGTTACTTCCATAGGCAAAGAGGCGTTTGATAACGCATTGATTGAAGTAGTAATCCCCAACAGCGTTAGTTACATAGGCGAAAAGGCGTTTTCTGAACATAGCAATAAGAGTCAGTATAGATTCGATTTATCCAGAGTTACAATAGGAGCAAATGTGGATATGGCGGCGAATTCATTTCGACGCTCCTGGAGATATCCCTATGAAAGTGGTGGCTTTGCCGAAGGATCAGAGGATTCATTTCAGAATTTTTATAGCAAAAATGGCAAGAAGGCAGGTATATACATTGACCAGCGTGGATGGAATTATTTGGAAAGCCAAGATGAGAAAGAGAAATGGGATGAAGAAACTGTGCGTACCGCTTGGATGCTTGGATTTGGCGGAATGCTTGCTGCTGGCGTGGTTTTTGATATGAAAAATATTGATCCATATCTTAACTCAGTTCAAGGTCTATGGCCGGCGATGGATTTTGAATTCTATAAACGAAATCTCAAATTTTTCCGCTTTGGGCTTAATTTTAGCATAGGTTCGGTCAGCATTGACGAAGATGCAGTCAAAAAAGATAACCCAAATGTCAAATTAGACAGTACGTCTTTCGCGAGTTTTCATGTAAATGCATTCGCAAGATTGTACCCAGTAGATTTCCTATACCTATCGGGAGGTGTTGGCTGGTACTCGTCAGGTTCAATGTACGAAAAAACAAATAACGATAGGGAAGTGAGCGTTTCAACGGCAGTATTTCCGGTAGGTGGGGGAATATGTTTAGGCTCTTCTAAAGATGACGAGTTCATCGGGTTTTTTATTGAAGGACTATATAACATAGTGCCGTCAAAAGGAGGATATATATCCATCAAAATTGGAACGAAAATGAATTTTAGAATAACAAAGACTAAGGAAGAGGAGGAAGCGGAGCGGGAGGAGGAAGCGGAGCGAATGAAAAGAATAGCGGAAAGGAAGCGGAAAGGATGAAAAGAGGATATTAGGCGCAAACCTTGCCAAAGCCGTGTTCCCAAGTTTTGGCGAGATGTTTTTCTATATTCCACAGAATAAATAGGAGAAAAAAACAATGGAATCAACATCGCAACCTGTGAAAACCACAGAAAATCAAAACTCGTACTTTGACGGTGGGTTGCTTCAGCTCATCGGCTGGGGTATAGTTGGCTCGCTCATCACAACGCTCACACTTGGTATTTGTTTTCCTTGGGCTTTGTGCATGATACTTGGCTGGAAAGTCAATCATACCGTAATAGAAGGGCGTAGATTGCAATTCAACGGCTCGGCGGTAAACCTGTTTGCCCATTGGATAATATGGTGGTTGCTTGGCATAATCACTTTGGGTATCTATTATTTTTGGGTTTATATTGCTGTGCAAAAATGGATTGTAAAAAATACCACATTTGCACAACAGAATGGTTAAAATTAATCCTAAAATTTAGGGCATCGGAGTTCCGACATTTTTCTATATTCCCTACCATTAGGGAATATTCTTCACCTACATTCCAGTCGCCCTAATGCATAAATTTCAAAATTAGGAGATTTCATTATGGGCAAAAAAGAAACAGCCACCGTAGCCAATAGCTCTCAATTCCTGCTTTACCAAGATGAAAATGGTATGGCTAAATTAGATGTTCGATTTGACAATAACGATGTCTGGCTTACACAACAGCAATTAGCCGAGCTTTTTGAATGTTCAAGAACGAACATCGTAGAGCATATATCAAACATATATAAAGAAAAAGAATTGCAGGAAATCTCAACCTGTCGGGATTTCCGACAGGTTCAAATTGAAGGCAAAAGGCAAGTAACAAGGAATTTACCCTACTACAACCTAGATATGATAATATCCCTAGGTTATCGCGTAAATTCAAAAATAGCCACCAAGTTTAGAATATGGGCAACACAAAGATTGCGAGAATATATCCAAAAAGGATTTTCCATAAATGTTGAACGACTGAAAAATCCAGATGCCCCTTTTGACTATTTTGAAGAACTAGAACATATAATCCAAGATATTAGAACATCTGAAAGGCGTTTCTATTTGAAAATTACAGATATTTATGCAACCTCAATAGATTATGACAAAGATGCTCAAATAACCAAAGATTTTTTTGCAACTGTTCAAAACAAAATGCACTGGGCAATTTCTGGACAAACCGCTGCGGAAATTATTTACAATAGAGCAGACAGCAAAAAGAAAAATATGGGTTTAACCTCGTGGCGAGGCACTAGAGTGAGAAAAAGCGATGTTGTCATTGCAAAAAATTATCTCTCCAAAAAAGAAATTGAAGGCTTAAATGATTTGGTAGAGCAATATTTGATTTTCGCACAAACTCAGGCAAAAGCCAGAAAACCAATGACTATGCGGAGTTGGATTGAAAAACTGCACGGTTTCTTAACTTTGAATGATAGAGAAATTCTAAAGGGAATCGGGAAAATATCTACAAAACTAGCAAGGGAACACGCCGAAAAAGAGTATGAAATTTTCAGAATAAAACAATCACAAATTCCATATAACACCGATTTTGAGGAATTTGCTAGAATTTTGGAAAAATAATTTTCCTACATTCCTTCGCCCTAATGCTTATCCTTCACTCCAAAAGTGTATTTTAACATAGGCGGCGTGATCATTGTAGTTAAAATAACTACGATAACGATAGCTGTAAAATAATCCTGAGCTAACAATTCAGAAGAAAGCCCCATAGCTGCGATGATAAGAGCAACTTCGCCACGAGAGACCATTCCAGCACCGATAATCGCAGAAGACTTTATATCAAATCCAGTTATTCGTGCGCCAAGCCCACAACCTATTAACTTTGTTAATACGGCGATAACTGTTAAAGCTAAAGTGAACCAAATTCTATCACCAATACCGTCAAATGTAATCCTCATACCGATACTTACAAAAAATATCGGCACAAACATAGCGTAAGCGATTGGCTCTACTTTCTTTTCCACTTCATGTTTATAGCTTGTTTGAGAAACAGAAATACCAGCTGCGAAAGCACCTATAATACCGGCGATTCCCAGCGACTCACCAAAGTATGCGAATGAAAAACAGATGATAAGTGCCGTGCTAACTGTGGACTCAGATATATACGATGGTGATAACCAACGCATAATTATTGGAACGCCTTTCCAGCCAATTAAAATAATAGAGACAAAGAATACTGCTTTTTTCAAGATAATAATTGTTAAGCTAACATCATTTGTACCTAAAAAGTTCATTGCGAATGCTAATAAAATAACAACAAGAATATCATCAAATACAGCGGCTCCAAGTATCGTTGTGCTTTCACGTGTTTTCATCTTGCCTAAATCACGAAGTGTCTGTACAGAAATGCTAACGCTTGTCGCACATAAAAGCAAGCCTAAAAATACAGCCTTGCCCTGCTCCATTTCCATAATAAGACCAGCAGTGTAACCACCTACGAATGGAAGAACTATACCTCCGACTGCAACTGCTAAAGAAGAATTGCGGCTTTCATTTAATTCTTTTAAGTCTGTTTCAAGACCAGCGATAAACATTAAAAGAATAACCCCCACATTGCTTAATTGCGTTAGAAGCTCAGAGTTCTCAATCCAGCCTAATACAGCCGGACCAATAACGATACCGACAATTAACTTACCAAGTACAGAAGGTTGGCCTAATCTGACGCTGAGGTCGCCTGCAAACTTTGTGCTTAATAATATAAGCGCAATTTGAAAGAAAAATTCGAATTCCATATAATTTTATCCTATTGATTCATAACAAAAGTTTAAACAAACTCGCCTTTAACCCACCTTCCGCTATTCCCAAATCGCTTAACTTTACTCTAGAGTATTTTTTCTTGAAAACTTCTGCCAAGGCGTTAATCCATTCTTTGCTTGTGATAACATTGGTTATGCAAATTGTGTTTTCTTCAAAAGCATAATCCAAAGAAATATTTACTGGCTCTGTTTCGCCTTTTAGTTTAATCGTTAAATCTGCCTTGCCTTGTTTCAGTTTTATTTCCAAAACTTCAGCAAAGCGATTGATCTTTGGATTATTGTTCATAAAGTGCTTTATCCCTTGCGATTTTATAAATTCAATCATGGCTTTCGCCATCCTCCACAAACCATTTAACTGCTATGTTCCCAGTTTGGTTTGTCCAAATGCCGTCTATCGTTGCGCCTATTGCGCCGCCTAAAATAGGCATCGCTTTGCTTATTCTAATCACACCGCTTCCACCTAATTTAGTTATAAGGTTAAACCCAACCATTCTGTTTATTCTGAGAATAGCATCTGCGGATAAGCTTTGAAGCACAAAGTTTCGCGCGATTTGAACACCAGCTTCTTTTAAAAGTTCTCTTGCTTTGTTCCCTGCAAGGCAAGCAAAAACAAAAGCTTTTACTTTATCTTCTTTAACATTGTGCCCGCCTATAATTGCAACCGCCATCACCATTCTAACTTGAATATAAAGCACGCTTGCCAAATTCATTGGAATTGCAATTGGCATAGTAGCCAAGCCTCCAAGTCCGGTAATAAAACCAGATGCAGCGGATTTAACATTTTGCGCACGTATTAAAGCATTCGCTGCTGCCAGCTTGTTGCCAGGATATTTATTCATATATAATTCTGCCATTTCTGAAGCAGATTCCATATTCAGCAAACCGTCGCTTGCTTTTTCGTAAACCCAGTTGAGAGTTTTAGATACTTTTGATTCAGTAAGAGTAGAAGAAGCCATATATTATGAATATAAAAATTTCCAAAACATTTTTTCTATATTATAATATTATAACAAAGGAGCTTACTATGCCAGCTATTCATTTCACAGAAGATGCATTTAAAAAAGCAATACAATCCAGCCAGCCTGTATTAGTAGATTTTTGGGCACCTTGGTGCGGACCTTGCAAAGCATTAGGGCCAACCATAGACTCATTAAGCGATTTATATCAGGGCAAAGCAGTAGTTGCAAAAATAAATATAGACGATGTTCCAGAACTTGCTGTAGCTTTGGAGGTTAGCTCCATTCCAACGGTTAAGATATTTAAAAACGGAGCAGAAATTGAGAGTTTCACCGGAGCTTTTCCACAGAGCAAATACCAGAAGGTTTTGGAGGCGAATCTCTAATGCCAGATAAGTTTGAAGAGCTCTTTCGTTTGCAAGAAGTTTTAAACAACTTTGTTTTTACAAAGCAAGATTTGCGGGATAAAAACGGCAAGGTGCTTACAATGGCAGCTCTTAGGGAGCAAGCTATGGGAGCTGAACCTCTTGGTCCAAACACAGAAGTAAACGAGTGGCTTCGCAAATATTTAGAAGCTTTAACAGACGAATCCAAAGAACTCGGCGAAGAATTGCTTTGGAAATGGTGGAGCAAAGATAAATTGGATATGCAGAACATAAGGGTTGAAATTGTTGACCAGCTGCATTTTTGGCTCTCGCTTGCAATAACTGCTGGTATGGATGCAGAAAAAGTTTTTGATATTTATGTGCAAAAAAACAAAGTAAACATAGAACGCCAAAACGCAGGGTACAGTAAAGAGAATAAAAACGAAGCAGATAACAGGGGTATTGGCTAGTGGTTTGCAAGAGGCTAGTTACTATTTGCAAATGGCTAGCGGTGAGCTTATGGGTTTTGATAATTGCCTGTTCCAAGTCTGAGGCTCCAAAAGAGGGGGGTGGGGGGTCAGGCGGGAAACGAGAGCAGCAGGCTGTTAAAATTGAAGCCGTTGTTGCAAAAACTGAAGATATTAAAAGTTCCGTACGTGGGCTTGGAATACTGCTCCCGTCTAAAGAGGTTGAAATACAGGCAGAAATGGCAGGCAGGGTTTTGGCTGTTTATTTTAATGACGGGCAAAATGTGAAAGCAGGTCAAAATTTGGTGAAAATAGACGATGCAAACTTACGTGCAGCAGTGATAAAAGCCAATTCAAAACTCGCTTTTTCCAGAAGTACCGCACGTAGAAAAAAACAGCAATTTGATGCAAAAGCAATTTCTGCGCAGGAGTGGGAACTTGTTGAGGCAGATTTACAAACAGCAGAAGCAGATTCCATAGATGCCTCAGCAAACCTCTCAAAAGCTACAATTCGTGCACCCTTTGACGGAAAACTCGGCATTGGCAAAATAAATTTGGGAAAAAGACTTGCGGTTGGCGAACCCATTGTGAAAATAGTTCAAAAATATCCCTTGAAAGTGGATTTTTCTGTTGCAGATAAATACGCCCCTATTTTGAAAGTAGGGATGGATGTGGAAATTAATCGATCCGGAAAAAATTACAAGGCCACTGTTGATGCTTTGGAGAGTTCATTAGACGCTTCTACAAGAACTTTGCTCGCAAGAGCGATTATAGTTGATAACCCCGAAGACCTTGTACCAGGTGCCCCTCTTGAATTTTCGCTGAATTTGCCATCAAGGGAATCGCTCACTGTTCCGCCAGAGGCAATAGGCAGCGATGCACTTGGCAGCACTGTGTATTTGTACAAAGGTGGCAAGGCAAAACTTGCGCGCATAGAAATAGGTACTCGCTTTGTGGATAAAGTTGAAGTGCTTTCTGGTGTGAGTTCAGGCGACACCGTTTTGTGCGCTGGCGCATCACCGGTTAGAGATGGCGGTGCGGTGGAGATAAGCAGGATGAGGGTTAGGTAATTAAATACCCACTACAAAACAAATGTCCGCCCCTCATATAAAAATACCCTATGCTCCAACCAAAGTTTTAGAGCTTGCAACAAAGTGCGCTTTTCCACCTCTTTGCCAATTTGAATGAACTGCTCAATGCTGCCTGTGTCTGCAACTTGCTGAACGCCCTGCCAAATAATGGGACCTTGGTCTAAGTCTGCGGTTGCGAAATGCGCAGTTGCACCTATTATCTTAACACCCTTTGCCCAAGCTTGGTGATATGGTTTTGCACCCTTGAACGCAGGCAAAAAACCGTGGTGAATATTTATTATGCGCTCATTCCACTCCTCTGTGAACTCCTTGCTCATAATTTGCATATAGCGGGCAAGCACAATTCCCTCTGTTTGCGAAGCGTGCAAAATTTCGTTGAATTTTTTGTCTTGCTCAGGTTTTGGGAGAGTGCTTGGAACCAAAAAGAATGGTAGGTTGAAAAATCTCGCAAGAGGTTCCAAAACTGCGTGGTTTGAAATTATGCAGGTAAATTCACAGGGCAGGGCACCGTCTCTGCGAGAGAGCAAAAGTTCGTAAAGGCAGTGGTCGGTATTGGAACCAAAAAGTGCGAGTCTGGTTTTATGCTCTGCATCGTATAATTGCCACTGCATGGATTTTTCTTTTTCCATTTTGGAAAAATGTTCCTTTATTTTTGGAACGGCATCGCTCTCGCATTCCATAAGGGCGCGCAAAAAAAATATGTTTATATCTTCTGATGTGTGCTGCGTTAAATCCAAAATATTAGCGCCGTTTTGTGCAATGCCCCCAGTGAATGCCGCCACAAGCCCGCTTTGGTCGGGGCATAAAATTTTCAAAACGAATTTTCCTGTGTTGTTCATAAATACCTCCTTGCGCCTATATATTTTGGTTTCCAATAATTGTCTTCCAAAGGGCTTACCATAACTCCGTTAGAAGAACTAGCGTGAATAAAATTGCCTCTGCCCACATAAATCCCAACGTGGCTAACTCTTTTGCCATCGCCAAAAAAAACCAAATCGCCTATAACTAAATTATCTCCGGTTACATCTTTTCCCATTTTATATTCCTCTGTTGTGCTTCTGGGAATATACATTCTTTCTTTTTCCATAAATACGCTACTGACAAAACCGCTGCAATCCGCTCCGTTTTTTGTGGTTCCACCTGGTAAATAAGGAGTTCCAAGCCAAGGCACAAGAACATTGTCCCAAGCGGCAATTCCCGTCACATCGGTGTTCAAAGGAATGTTTCTTATAGCTGCATAAGGAGCAAGAGGCCTAAGAGGAGTGCAAGAATACATCTTAAACACAACTCCAAAAATTACCAGAATTGTAAAATAATTCTCAGTTCTCAAACTTTGGCTCTCAATTAATTTTTGCCTGCCTTCACCTTTTCCAAAATATCTTTATTTTGCTCAACCTTCTTTTTCATATCCGGAGACGGAGTTCTTTCTAAGCATTTATCCAAAGCGGCTATGGCTTCGGTTAAAAGGGCGTTTTCTTTTGCCTTGTTTTTACGAGATGCTGCAAAATTTGCTGCTGCAATTTTTCTTTGCTCTTCACAGAAAGCATCTGAACTTTCTGACGGTGGAGGCATTTGTCTTGCAAGCCACGACAAAACGGAATCCCCTGGGGCAATTGCACGCAGGCTGTCTGCCAAATCTTCCATAAGAGCTGGATTTGCATTTGCATTTTTCAAGTTGCGAATTTGGGCGGTCAAGGAATTTATTATTTCCAATTTCACAGGATCCACCTTTGGTTCTTGGCTTTTGTTCACTGCCGAAATTTTATCGTAAAGGGCATTTGCGCTGTCTATCCAAAAATTTACCGCGGGCTTGTACACCGCAAAACTCTCCAAAATTGCAAGTGCTTCTGCGCTACGCCCTGTTTTATGGAGCAAATTTGCAAGTTGCAGAGTTCTAAAACCAAGCTGGTCTAGATTATTGTAATACTGAACTTGTTTTTTCAGCATCTCAATGGCTTTGTCCGTTTCTTTTCTGGCAATCAAGGAATCTATGCTTTTTTGCAAGGTTTTGAAAGACTCGGTTTCTTTTATATAAACGCTATCTGTTGTTTTAATTGTGTCTCTGACAACCACGGTATTTGGAGTTTGAGGCTCTACTTGCGGCTGCTGTGTTTTGCCAGCACAGGCGGCAAACAGAAAAAAGCTTGTAAATATGATGAAATAACGCATATATAAATAAGATAGAATTTTTTTGTATATTTGGTTTTGAGATTTTGTATGTATAACTATAATTCTATCATTTTCGCTTGCCTTCTAGCTATTTTATTGTCTTGTTCTGGCAATTTTGAGGAAATACCCTACGAGAGCAGGGCAAAAGCAAGCTCTGTTGCAAGTTCTTCAAGTTCCGAGGTATCGTCTTCAAGCACAGAAGAGAGCAGCAGTTCTAGCTTTATTGCAAGCTCAAGCTCGGAGAAACCTTCCTCGTCAAGCGAACCGAGTAGCTCAAGTTCGTCTTGCCCAAACGGTTCTTATAAATCCGAAGGCACAGAGAAATGCTATGGTTCTATGGCGGATAAAGCAGAAAATAAGTATAAAACCGTTGTCATAGGTACACAAACTTGGATGGCAGAAAATATGAACTACGAGACGGATAGTGGCAATAAATGCCCTAATGATAACCTAAGTCATTGTACTGAATATGGCAGATTATATACTTGGGAAATAGCTGGTTCGGTATGTCCCTCAGGATGGCACTTGCCAAATAATGGGGATTGGGATGAGTTACGACAATACATATCAGAATTAAAATGCTCTGGTGCGACTGATTGTAATGTAGGCAAATTCTTGAGAGATAAATCTTGGGACAGCGGTACGGACGATTTCGGATTTTCGGCTCTGCCTAGTGGTAACGAAAATAACGGTAATTTTAGCAAATTAGGTGCCTGGTGGAGTAGTTCAGATGGTATTAACGATAATAGAAGGATTAACTACATTTGGAAAATACCCGCAAGCAACATAGATATTCTCCAACAATCAAATGTCCTAAAAGAAAGTAATAGTATGAATAGTGTTCGTTGCGTAAAGAGGTCCTAAATCCGATGAAATATTTTAAATTTTTGTTAATGCTACTTCTCGTTGCAAATACAGTGCAAGCCGCTAAAACCCTTGCTGTTTTAGAATTAATTACCTCATCAGAAGAAATAGATATAAGCATTTCTGAAATAAGGCATTTAACCGATGAATTCCGCAATCAAGCTATGCAAACTCTGCCAAGTGAAAACTACACCGTGCTAACACGCGACAATATACTCTCCCTCATACCAAAAGACCCAAAAGAAGCGCAGCGCCTTTCCCAAAGCAGTGCCGTTGAAATAGGCAGAGTAATGAACGCGGAATATGTTAGCCAAGGGAACATAGGCCGCTTTGGTGAATTGCTGACAATATCAATAGAACTCTACGAAACAAAGAACGGAAAATTGCTCGGTAGCATTGTGATGGAAAGCAAAGATATAATTGGTTTGCTCGCAGTGATAAGAGAACAGTCGCCGGGGTTGTTTGGGAAAATAAAATCTGAACCTGACGCCAATTCGCTACTTACTAACGGGCGAACAGCCGAAGGCAGGTCATTCTCAGAATTAAAGAATGTACAAAATGGAGAAGTTGCTGCTAAAAAATCTAATGCTTCTTTTTTTGTTGCTATTGGTTTGGATGTGCTTGGGGCGGCCATGTTTGGGTATGGAATTTATCAGCATATCAATTCAAATAAATTATACGATGATTACAAAAAAATGCCGCAAGATTATAGTGATGATGAATATGACAAGGCTTTGAAAAAAGCAAATGATGCACAAAGGCAGAGAAATATAGGCTACTCAATAGGCTCTGCATTGCTTGCAACGGGAATTGCGGTGCATATTTGGTTTTGAAAAATTTTCTATTTTACCTAAGTCAATGCAAAAAATAAAAATTCTCTCTCTGCAAGGCAAGTGGCTTGGGAACTCGGCTAAAACGCTTGAGTGGTATAAATCTAAGGCTTTGGCGAATAAAGGCAAATTTGATTTGCTTGTGCTGCCGGAGCTTTGCCACACGTTTTATTTTCCTTTTGAGCAAAACGAAAAATATTTTGACTATGCAATTTCCAAAGATTCCCCTATTATAGAGGAGTGGAAAAATTTAGCCAAGTTGCTGAACTGCGTTTTGGTTTTTCCTTTTTTTGAAAAAAGAGCAAGAGGGGTTTATCACAACAGCGTTTATGTTTTTGAACGAAATGGCTCGGTTGCAGGCTTTTACCGCAAAAGCCACATCCCAGACGACCCCTGCTTTTACGAAAAATATTATTTCACTCCGGGCGACACAGGATTCAAAACCATTCGCACAAGTGCTGGCAACTTAGGCGTTTTGATATGCTGGGACCAATGGTTTCCCGAAGCGGCTCGCATTTTGGCTTTGCAGGGTGCGGATATTTTAATTTACCCAACAGCCATAGGCTGGGATTTGCACGAGCCAAAAAAAATCTATGCTCGTCAACTGGATTCGTGGCAAACCGTTATGCGCGGGCACGCCATAGCAAACAGAATTTTTGTTTTGGCAACAAATAGAGCAGGCAAAGAAAATAATCTGTCTTTTTGGGGAAATTCTTTTTTGTGCGCTCCAGATGGTTTTGTGGTAAAACAACTTTCAGCAGATATTGCAACAATGGTAGCAGACATAGACTTTGATGAAATAGAACAAAACCGCAGGGTTTGGCCGCATTTGAGAGATCGCAGGGTGGATTTGTATTACGATATTTTGAATGTGTGG
Source organism: Candidatus Fibrimonadaceae bacterium (assembly GCA_031281345.1). Lineage (GTDB taxonomy): Bacteria > Fibrobacterota > Fibrobacteria > Fibrobacterales > Fibrobacteraceae > Fibrimonas. Next base: position 6,216 of record JAITFN010000072.1, on the reverse strand, counting down.
AATGAGCAATGAGTGGTGAAGTTCGCTATGCGGCGGAGTGGGAAGAACAAACTGCTACTTGGCTCGCTTTGCCAATAAATGAGCAAAACTGGGCAAGTCGTAGGGAACGGATAAATACTTTTTATTCAAAACTCATAGATACAATTTCTCGTTTTCAATCGGTGAAAATTTTAGACGATTTGAAAATTCCTCACGACGATATTTGGATTAGGGATTATGGTCCTTTTTTTGTTGAAAATAAAATTGTGAGCTACGAGTTCAACGCTTGGGGCGAAAAATTCCCTCCTTGGAACTTAGACAATGAAGTGCCGGACAAAATCGCAGAATATATGAAAATCCCCATTAAAAAATATCCTTGGATATTGGAAGGCGGGGCAGTGGAATTCAACGGCGATGGGCTTTGCTTAACAACGGCTCCCTGCCTTTTTGGAAAAACCCGCAATTCAAAAGAAAAGGAAAGAGAATTCTTAAACGATTTGCAAGAATCGTTTGGCATAAAATCTCTTAAAATTTTGCCAAAAGGTTTAGACGGCGACCACACCGATGGTCACATAGACAACCTTGCCCGTTTTGTTGCAAAAAATCACGTAGTTATGGCAGAGGGTTTTGAGCAGGAAAAAAAAGAAATTGAAACTTGGCTTGGCGAGCATTACGAAGCTGCAAAGGTAGATGTTTTATCTCTCCCTACGCAAAAAAAGTTTGGCGAAGAAACTTTGCCAGCCTCTTATATGAATTTCATATTTGTGAATGGTGGTTTGCTTGTGCCTATATATAATTGCGAAAATGATTTTGCCGCGTTGGAATACTTTAAAAAAATATTTCCAGACAGAGAAGTTATTGGTATGGATTGTACAACTCCCATAGAAGAAGGCGGAAGTTTGCACTGTTTGTCAAAGCAGGAATTTTCTATATAAAATGTATTATCCTAGCTATGCGACCCCAGCGAATGTCGGCTGGCAGGTAAACCCAAGTCCAAGGTTTTAGCAGTTCAACTCTGGATTCTTTGTCTAAGCTAAAATATATTATAAAGGCTTTGGCTTTTATATTCCTTGCGCTGACAAAACCCCAATAGCGACCGTCTGCGGAATTGTCGCGGTTATCGCCCATCATAAAATAAACTTGGTCTTTTACGGTGTATTGATTAACCGGTTTTCCGTTCACTGTTATTTGCCATTTCAATTCCAAACTATCTTCAAGTGCTACATTGGCTTCCAAGTCTTCTAGTTGCGAACCGTCAAAGGCATCGTAACCAACAAGGCGGCTACCGAAGATGCTTTTTTGCAGCATGTTTGGATTATTATAGCGGGTTAAAAATCCTGTACGGGCAAATTTGCTGAAAAAGTCCAAATCAATGGCACCGATTATGGTATCTCCCATTCTCAAATTTTGCGGGATTATTTTATTCCGGCTAAAGAGCGTGTTTAGCAGCAAATACTTGTGGTTTTCTATTGGCACGCGAAAATTCTCAAAAGTATAGTTTTGCAATTTTTGCCCGTTTTTGGTTAAAATTATCTTGAACTCAACAAGGCTATCCGGCATTTCTTGAACCATAAGCGAGCGAATCCACCAAAGATCGTGGATAGAAAGAGTATCAAAAATTATGGTCTCATCTGGGACTGGAACTTTTATTTCTTTTAAATAATCTCTTGGAGTGTTTTCTCTGTTCCTTTCCGTATATTTTCCAAGACCTCGCAAGTGTTGCTCAACTCCATTCAAAAACAGCTTGCCGCCTTTAACCGCAACAAGCTGCCCGCTTTTTGCAACGCATCTTTTTATATAATCTTTTGGACCGTCTGCGTAGTGAATTAACTTTGGGCTTCCCTCTGGTGCTTCTTTGTCCCAAAAAAAGTTGCCTAGCATCAAGGCATTTGCAATATGGGCATAGCGTTTGGTATTATAATCCGGGTATTCAGGTTCGCCCGGGTAGCGGAATATCACAATTTCACCAACATCTGGCTCGGAAATGGGTATTTTGCTGTACGTAAATGGAATTGGAATACCATAAACAAATTTTAACCCTAAAAGGAAATCCCCTTCATAAAGTGTGTTTTCCATTGAACCGCTTGGAATTCTGTATGCTTGTATGGCAAAAAATATCACCACAAGCGCTGTGGCAATGGGAACTGCGAATTCTCGCACAAAGGATTTTAGGATTTTCATTGCTTGGAGCAATTTAGAAAAAATAAAATAAGCTTAAATTATTATTCACCATTTTTGCGAAATAGTCGTCTTTTGCGCATTATTGCAATGCTCGTAACTGCAATACACGCTGCAATTATTGCGTAGTATTTGTACGGCGATGTATGAGACGGGGAACTATCCTCTTCATTTTTTATAGATACATTGAGTTCTTTTTTTTGATTTAAATTATCTTCAGCTAGTTTTTTTGCTTCGTGGTATTTTTTGCAGTGAGGATACCAATGATATTTTATCACTTCATATACTTCAGCGGAATCTACAGCGACTTTCTGTGTCAAAACGGGACGTTCTTCTTCGGGGTCTAACTGAAGAATAATGCTTTTGTCTTTGGATTCAAGAATATTTAGATAACAGGGCGTTTTTTCAATTATACTTCTGCTAACATCGTTATATCTTGTTCGTACAAGCTTGCCTTTGTTCCATATTTCAACTCTAGAAGATTTATTGTGACCGTCTCTTAAATCAAGCTGAGAATATATTCGGTTGCCCGCGGAATCAAGTCTTATTTCTAAAGTTTCAGAAACGCCACCGCAAGAAGTATTTGTTATGATATCTTTTGTCTTATTTTCGTGTGTATGAATAGTGACTTCTTCTTTCTTTAATACATAGCCTAACTCATTATATAAAGTTATTTTAGCGAAAATATCAATAACAGCATCATGAATCCCACAAGGACTATGAATTCCACAAGGGCTAGGATCTATTTCTATGTAACTGTTTGAAAGACTGTCTTCGCAATTGGCAACAAATCCTTCTCTTTTATATTTACGTCTTTCCCTATAATCATCCAGCAAATTTCGTTCCTTTTCGCCAAAGGGGACAATGGCGTAGACAAAAACATTACCACAAAATAAAAAGAGTAGAATTATTATGGTTCTAATTGCAAACATTTGGCACCCTGCCTCCACTGTATGTTGGGCCATTTGGATTATCATGACTTTGTTCTGCTCTAATCCATTCACCCCATTTCTTTTCTACGATTGCTTTGTCTACTTTAAGATAATTTTCACATTTTTCTCTTGTGTCATAAGTAAATGGTACCAAACCTTTTGCAAGATTATCCGCCTTAATCCTAGCATTTTCAATATGCTTTGTCTCGTGTGTGTAAGTCTTCAGCAAATAGTCACTATGCCAGAAGCACTCTTGCCAACGTTCTTCGAAAGAAACATATCTCACAATATTCAGATATACTTCAATGCTTTCGCCATAAGTACCAGCAGCAAGATAAGGCTGATATTTTCCAGTTCCATTACATTCGCACCAGTAATCTAGATTTAACATTCTATAAGACATTCCGTAACAAGGGCCTATTTCACTGCTAGGATATCCATATCTCAATATATTTCTTGCATTGTCATTTGTAAATTCTGCAAGAGCATCTCTTTCTTGAAATCTTACGCATTGCGGTTCAGGCATATCCTTCACATAATTTTTTTTCATTATGCAACCTTGTGTAACAACTTTTCCCAAAATATTCAGAGAACTAGAATATTCTTTAGCGGCAAAATAAATATTGGATTGTTCACCTTCCTCCGCCTCTCCGAAATAAACATGCCCATAAGGATTTCTGGAAAAAGTTTCGTAGCCAGTAGTGCCTTCTTCAGGGATTTTCCCCGCCGTGCCGTCATAGCCCTTATGGAAGTTAAAGCCTCTATCCGTGGGAATCACTCGGACCGTATCTCTCAGCGTCTTACCGTAAATGTAATTTCTCACAATGCCGTTTGCAGTCATACGAACCAACCGTCCATTCTTCCATTCATACCGATGAGATTCCAAAGTGTCTCCTTTCCCGTCAATCCTATAATACTCTTTCAAACGTTCCTTATCGTCATACTTGCTAATTGATTTTATGCCCGAAGCCGCCTTGAATCGGGTTTCTTTTCTCACATCGTCAAACTCAAACACTTCCCAATACCAACTATGATAAAAAGACGAATCTTTTCTGAACCCACGCTTCTCATCCTTTTTGATAAACATCTGTATATCATCCCCATTTTCATCCTTGACAATCCTAGCCCACACATCAAACTCCAACGAAACCTCACGCATACTTTCAATAGCCTCTTTAAAAACATAGTATTTTATATTTGTTTTCATCTTGTCATAAGCTCTTCCAAGCACGTCAAAGAATCTAGTGCTAAATTTGGTTGGGCCGCTCACGTGCCTGCTGCCGTAGGTTTCCTTGCCCATGTAAACCCAGTCATCGTAGTAGCTCGCGGGCTTTTGCAGAAATGGCTTGGATAAAGTGTATTGGTTGTGATGTTCGCTCAATTTTTTTGCCTTTTTAGTAATTCAGAGGTAATGGGGGAGCTTTCGTAAGGAAACATTTTAATTCTGTTGTATCCAGGATCATTTTCTTTTGGAATCTCTTGTATATCCAAAGTATCAATTGGACTTGGAATTTCACGTATGTCATATTTCGCGTTCCATAGCAAATCTTTTTCATCGCATTTACCTTTAATTTTTATGTCAAATTTTCCAGCAATTGTATCTTTAAAATTATCACAATAACCTATTTTTTCCCATTCAATAGAAATATTTTTATTTTGCAATGAATTAAACAAATTGATATTACGTATACTGTAACACTGCCATGGGTTTATATTTGAGAATGAATATTTCAATGAAGTTTTATTACCGCAATCCATACATATTGAGCTCTCATGGTCCAATTCTATTTTTTCGTTGCCAATATGGGCATAAATATTTGTTCCCACCCAAGTACAGAGAGCATTTTTTTCGTTTAAGTTCGGAAAATCTACATTTTTGACTATATTAGATATTTTTATTTGCCATCTTGATGGGAAAAAGCCACAGGTATTTGTGGTATCATAAGCTAAACAATATTCCGCATTGACATTGGAAATCTTATTTTGAGAATAACATGGCAATACAAAGAGAGATAGCATTATAGAAATAAACTGTTTATTCATAACATTTTTCACCTTGTTTAAGCCAAGTATCTTTTGGACTTTCTTTGTTTAAATGGTTTTTCTCATTTATTAACCATTCGTCCATATAATGAGTTATTATTTCGCTTGCTTTACTGCCAACCTCCTTACATTTTTCAAAAGTTTCATATTTGTCCTTTGGCATATATTTGTTTGTCAATTCTTGCATTTTATTCAAGGCATTCATATGATGCTTCACTTCGTGATTGTAAATTTCCTGAATCTCTTTTGCGGTCAAACACATACGAACCCATTTTTTTCCCTTGCCTTGTATAATACTTTCCATATCTAATACAATAAATGATTGCAATATTTCTATGGTCGGGTTTAGTAGTTTAATTCCATATTCTATTGAATATCTGCCGTCGTAACAACTACATTGATCATCCGTGAAAGCAGGTTTAAGGTGTGACCGCCCATTATATGGAATCGGCAGACATCGTCCACTTTGTCGGCATTCTAGTTTTAGGGTGTCAGACCAAGGAGTATTTTTATAGTTGGGAATAGGCATTCCAGATACTGGAGTAGTAACTGAATTATATCCACCCTTCATTAACGCATTAAATCCAGATTCCTTTTTAAAAATATTATTACTAAATACTAACCAAATTCCATAAGGGTTTGCCAAGTAATTTTCATAATTAACATCTCCCTTTTTCGGTATCATTCCAACCGAGCCATCGTAACCTTTGTGAAAATAATGACCATTATCAGAAGGAATTACCCTTACAGTATCTTCGTATGGATTTTTGCCATATAAATAAACTCTCGTTCCTTCAATACCTATTTCTTTAATCAGTAATCCATTCTTCCAAATATACTTGTCATTGATAACAAAATTTCCATCTTTATCTTTTAAAATCCTTACCTGTAATTTTCCTTCGTTATCCCTTATACTTGATGTTGTTATACCCAGTGAGTTCCTTAAAGTAGTTTCTGTTTCACCTTTCATTTCAAACACCTCCCAACTTCCATTCCAATAAAAACTCGAATCCCTCCTAAGCCCACGCTTCTTATCTTCCTTTACAAACACCCGCACATCATTACCATCGCTGTCTTTTATTAC
>JAITFN010000076.1 GCA_031281345.1 Candidatus Fibrimonadaceae bacterium | reverse complement strand
CTTCATCATCTTGTTTGGGAAGTTGTTGATAACTCTGTGGATGAGGCTCTGGCTGGATATTGCAATAGAATAGAAATTTCTATAATGCCGAACAATGGCATAAAGGTTGTGGATAATGGACGCGGAATTCCAACTGATATTCACCCAAAAGAAAAGGTGGGAACTCTTCAAGTTGTGATGACCAAACTCCACGCGGGCGGTAAATTTGATGATAATGCCTACAAAGTTTCCGCTGGTTTGCACGGCGTTGGCGTGAGCTGCGTAAATGCCCTCAGCACAAAACTGATAGCCACAGTCACAAGAGGCGGAAAAGTAATTCGCCAAGAATTCACAAAGGGAAACCCCATTGCTCCGCAATACGAAGTTGGCACGGCTCCTATGGAAGAACACGGAACAACCATTGAATTTTATCCCGATTCAAGCATTTTCACCGAAACCGAATACAATTACGAAACCATAACCACAAGAGCTAGGGAATTTGCGTTTTTGAACAAGGGATTAACCTTGGTTGTAAGTGATGAGAGACCAATATCCAGCGAGCCGGAAGGCTGTGCTGTGAAAAAAGAGGAATTTTATTACCCCGGTGGGCTTGGTTCTTTTGTTGAATACATAGACCAAAACCGCAAACCTCTCTTTGAAAAACCAATAGTCATTTCAACAGAAGCGGGTGCCTATCCTTTGGAAATTGCACTCCGCTACACAGAAAGCTATACCGATAATCTTTTCAGTTTTGTGAATAACGTAAATACCTACGATGGCGGAACTCACATAACTGGTTTCAAAACAGGTCTTACAAGGATAATTGTGAAACACGCTGCTGGCAAAGTTTCCAAGCCAAAAAAAGATGTGGAAATAACCGGTGCAGATGTTTTGGAAGGCTTGACCGCTGTTATTGCGATTAAAATTCCTCAGCCTCAGTTTGAGGGGCAAACAAAAAGAAAACTTGGAAATTCCGAGGCAAAAGGCGGCGTGGAAGCGGCTATATTCAAAGCCTTAGACGAATTTTTTATAGAAAATCCTGGGATAACAAAGATAATAGCGGAAAAAGTTTATAACACCGCAGAGGGTAGGGTAGCGGCACACAAAGCAAAAGCGGCTGTCAGCAGAAAAGGGATTTTAGAGGGCGGAGGACTCCCAGGCAAACTCTCGGACTGTTCAAGCAGAGACCCATCAAAATGCGAACTCTTTTTGGTTGAGGGTGATTCCGCAGGCGGTTCTGCAAAGCAGGGTCGCACAAGGGAATATCAGGCTATTCTCGCTTTAAAGGGAAAAATTTTGAATGTGGAAAAAGCAAATGATGTTCAAATTTTCAGCAACGATGAAATCAAAACGATGATTCAATCCATTGGCACAGGCATAAGAGACGATTTTAAAATGGAGAAACTCCGCTATCACAAAATAATAATAATGACCGATGCCGATGTTGATGGTTCTCATATTCAAACATTATTGCTTACTTTCTTTTACCGCTATATGCGCCCGCTTGTAGATGGCGGTTATGTTTATTTGGCAATGCCTCCGCTTTACCGCATAAAAATGGGCAAGCAAGAAACCTATCACTTTTCAGACGAAGACAAAGACGAAGCAATGCGTTCCATAAAAGCCAGCGGAAAAAAAGCCGACTTGCAACGTTACAAAGGTCTTGGCGAAATGAATCCAGACCAGCTTGCAGTTACTACAATGGCACCAGAAACCAGAGTGCTAAAGCAATGCTGCGTTGAAGACGCAATTATGGCAGACCAAATTTTCTCAATGCTCATGGGAGACGAAGTTGAGCCTCGCCGCAAGTTTATTGAGGAGAATGCCTACAAGGTGTTGGATAAGTTGGATGTGTGAGACATCTATTCCAAATCGTCTTTCTTTGTTCTAGAACAATCATTGTTCCCTGTGAAGCAAGCAGTGCAAAATGGCAAAGCGCATTTTCCGCAAGATTTTTTCAATCCTTCAAGGCTTATGTAGCCAAGGCTATCGGCGCCGATTTTTTTGCATATTTCGTCTAAACTCATTTTGTTGGCTATCAAATTTTCTTCGTTGTCTATATCGGTTCCGTAGTGGCAGGTATAGCGAAATGGTGGGGAGGATATTCGTATGTGAATTTCACGTGCTCCTACATTTTTAAGTCTTTGCACAATTTTTTCAATTGTTGTGCCGCGCACAATGGAATCGTCAACAAGCACAACTCGCTTGCCGCGAATGTTCACAGCCAAGGGATTGAGTTTGAGACTTACAGCACTAACTCGTTGAGCTTGTGTTGGATAAATAAAACTTCTGCCTACATAGCGGCTTTTCACAAAGCCTGCTGCCAAAGGTATTCCGCTTTTTGCACTATATCCACTAGCGGCATCCAAGCCGGAATCTGGCACTCCGCACACAACATCGGCATCAACAGGATATTCCTCTGCGAGCCTATAACCCATATTGTAGCGAGCCTCATACACGCTCAAAGAATCTATAATGGAATCTGGTCTTGCAAAGTAAACATATTCAAAAATACATAGCCCGCCTGTTTTTTCTTTTTCTGCGAGTTTTCCTTGATAGGCTATTTTTCCATTTTCAATAACAACAACTTCGCCTGGTTGCACATCTCTCACAAACTTAAAACCGCAGGTATCAAGGGCACAGCTTTCAGATGCAACAGCACATCCGATTTCATTTTCTCCAATGCAAAGAGGGCGAAATCCATTTGGGTCGCGAACAGCAATGAGCTTGTGCTTGCCGCTTGCAATCACAAGAGAAAAAGCACCCTCTAATAAATCAGTGGCTTTGACTACACCGAGTATTGCGCTTTGAGTTTTGGTTATGCAGTATGCTATCAAAGCAGATACAACCTCGCTATCGCTGGTGGCATCAAAGCGAACGCCAAAACTTTTCAATTTTTTGCGAATTTCTTTTGCATTTGTTATATTGCCGTTATGGGCGGTGGCAAGCCTTCCGGTGAGGTATTCTGTTACAAAAGGTCCCACATTTTCTTTTATATTGCCGCCTGTTGTGGAATAGCGGTTATGTCCAACAGCAACATTTCCTTTGGGCAAGGTCTCAAGATTTTTGGCAGAGAATACCTCGCTAACAAGCCCTATGTTTTTGTGGCAAAAAATTCTCCCATCTTCCACTACAGCAATGCCAGCTCCTTCTTGCCCACGATGCTGAAGCGAAAGCAATCCGTTATATGTAACACCAACTGCCTCATCGGTTGTTAAATTAACACCAAAAACGGCACACTCTTCGCTTAGCTTATCGTTAATTAGCACAAGGGGAATATAGAAATCAAACACTTACTATATTTTCTAAATGCTCCATTTGGAAATACATCCTCAAACACCTCAGGCGAGGCATATCAAAACAATAGCAGATATGCTTCGTAGCGATGCTTTGTTGCTGTATCCATCGGATTCAGGTTATGCCATTGCTTGCTCTGCTGTGAGCCAAAAAGCTATAAACAAGCTCTACGCTTTGAAAAAGCCCATGAAAAAAGCATTTATGGCATTGCTTTTGCCAGATATTTCAATGGCTACAGAGTATGCCAAGGTCAATAATTTTGTCTTTCAAATTTTGAAAAACTATACTCCAGGTCCCTATACATTTATTTTACCAGCAGATCCGCAAATAGCCCGAAAATTAGATGTTAGCCGTCAAGAGATAGGAATTAGAATTTCAGCAGGTGTTTTTATCAAAACGCTTTTTGAGAATTTTGAACACCCTTTGCTTAACACCGCTGCAAAAATAGAGGAACATCAAGCTTTCACAAAACCAAAAGAGTTAATGACTGTGTTCAAAAATAGAGTTGATATTTTTGCGGATATGGGCGAGGTTCCTCTTTGCCCAACTAGCATAATAAGTTTGTTGGATAATGAAATCAATGTTATTAGAGGGAACTTTCCTTCCCCCGAAATATCATAGCGAGCAATTCCCAAGAAAAATTTGTACCCAAAGATTCTTTTAATTTTTTTGCCTCTTCTCGGTTTAAAGGTTTTTTAGAAACACCTGTCACACCCATATTTCCAAGCGTTTTAAGTGCTGCAATAGGGCTTTCAAAAGATTGCGTATATATGCACTCCGCAGATTCTTCAAGCTCAAAACCGGATTTTTTAAAAATGGATTTTAATTTATCCAATGAGTAAAATTTGGCTTTTGTCTCCAACTGCCTGCCTGTTGCTTCAAGATATGCCTTGTGCAGTTCGCAGAGAGTTTTTTCGCCAAATGCGCCAACTGCTAAAATACCGTTTTGATTCATCCATTTTTTTGCTCTTGCCAAAAATGCAGGGAGATTGTCGAACCATTGAATTGTCGCACTGCAATAAATTGCATCGTATTTTTCGTTTGGTTCAAAATTTTCTGCATCGTTTTCAAAAAGCTGCCATTTTATATTTGGAAAATTTGCTTGCAATTTTTCTTTGCAAATAGAAAGCATTTCTTTGGAAATATCCAAGCAATCCAAACTTTTTGGGAAAAGGCTTGCCAAGTCAAGGCTCAAATGCCCTGTTCCACAGCCGATATCCAACAAGGCAGGTGGAGTATCTGGCAAGTAATCTAGGGAAAGTTCAAACAAGCCCTCCGCAAGTTCTTCTTGGGGCTTGGAAACCAAATCGTATTTTGCGGCCTTCAATGAGAAGTTTTGCATAAGGCATTTAGCGCACTACCAGCTTTGAACCATTCCCACTGGCTTTCGTTGTAAGACTGATTCAAGAGGATTTTTTCATTTGTTCCATCGGTGTGGTGCAAAATAAGCGTGAATTGACAGCCCGGACTAAATTCGCAAAGCCCTGAAATTTCTAATGTATCGTTTTCCAAAATTTTATCGTAGTCGCTTTTATCGGCAAAGCAAAGTGCAAGCATTCCCTGCTTTTTCAAATTTGTTTCGTGAATGCGGGCAAAGCTTTTTGCTATAACCGCTACAACACCCAAAAAACGCGGTTCCATAGCTGCGTGTTCGCGGCTTGAGCCTTCTCCGTAATTTTCGTCTCCTATAATTATGCTCGGAACTTTTGCAGCTTTATAAGCCTTTGCTGCATTTGGCACGGTCATCTCGGCATTGCTAGGTTGAAAACGTACCTTGTTTTTTTCTTCGTTAAATGCATTGAGTGCACCTATCAAAAGATTACCGGAAATATTTTCCAAATGTCCTCTGAATTTTAGCCATTCGCCAGCCTGTGAAATGTGGTCGGTGGTGCATTTTCCCTTTACCTTAATCAAAACTCTTGCGTTTGAAATATCTTTGCTATTCCAAGGGGCAAAGGGTTCTAGCTTTTGAAGCCTGTTGCTGCTGTGGTCTATTGCAATTTTCACAGAGCTATCGCCCACAGAAATTTTTACAACTCCGGGGTTAGAGACAAAATTTTTCTCGGGTAATTCTTCACCCCAAGGCCAAGCCAATTTATGTTTTTCCGAAGTTTTATTTGTTATGGTATCTGTTTCTGGGTTAAAAAGCAAAGAGCCAGAAAGCGATGCTATAACCGCCATTTCTGGGCTTGCAACAAATGCGTGGGTTTGTTCGTTGCCATCGGCCCTGCCGGTGAAATTGCGGTTGAATGAGTGAACAATGCTGTTTTTTTGACCCTTTTTTATATCGTTTCTTGCCCACATTCCAATGCAGGGGCCGCAGGCGTTGGCAAATACCGTTGCGCCAAAATCTGTGAATGTACGCAAAATTCCATCTCTTTCTGCTGTTGCCCTTACCGCCTCGGAACCTGGGTTTATGTAGAGCGGAACTTTTGGCTTTATGCCCTTTGCCTGTGCGTCTTTAATTATGGAAGCGGCTCTTGCTAGGTCTTCGTAGCTTGAATTTGTGCAACTGCCTATTAAAGCTGCACTTATCTCCGAGGGGCTTTCAAATTCTTCCAGTGATTTTTCCATTTCACCGATTGCAAACGAACGGTCTGGGCTAAAAGGTCCGTTGTAGTGCGGTTTTAATGCGCTTAAATCAATTTCTATAACTTTGTCAAAATATTTTTCCGGTTCAACTTCAACCTCTGCATCGCATCGCAAATAAGAAATTATTTTTTTAGCGGCATCTGCAATTTCTGCCCTGTCTGTTGCGCGCAAATATCTTTCCATAGAGGAATCAAAACCAAAAATGCTGCAAGTAGCACCAATTTCTGCGCCCATATTGCATATAGTTCCTTTTCCCGTTGCAGAAAGTGTTTTTGCTCCTTCGCCAAAATATTCTATTATGGAATCTGTACCGCCAGAAACTTTTAAAATTCCTGCCAATTTCAAAATAACGTCTTTGGGGCTTGCAAAACCGCTCAAAGAGCCGCGCAATTTAACACCTATTATGCGTGGATATTTCAACTCCCAGGGCAAACTCACCATTGCATCCACAGCATCTGCACCGCCAACGCCAACGGCGAGCATTCCAAGGCCTCCAGCATTAACTGTGTGGCTATCTGTCCCTATTATCAAACCACCGGGGAAAGCGTAATTTTCCAGCACAACTTGGTGAATTATGCCAGCCCCTGGTTCCCAAAAATCTAATCCGTATTTTTTGCAAACGCTTTCCAAAAACGCGTAAACTTCTTTGTTTTCATCTTTTGCCTTTGACAAATCAGATGATGCATTTTTGCGAGCCTGAATTAAGTGGTCAGAGTGCACGGAAACTGGAACGGCAGAGCTTGCTCTGCCAGCCGTTGAAAATTGCAAAAGCGCCATTTGAGCAGTGGCATCTTGCATTGCCACCCTGTCTGGGTTGAATTCGGCAAAATCCTTGCCACGTGTATAAGCCTCGTTTTCACGGCCCTCTACCAAGTGAGCATAGAGAATTTTTTCTGTTAAAGTGATAGGTCTGCCTAAAACCCGTCTGGCTGCCAAAACCCTGTATGGGATTTTCGCATAAAACTCGTGTATTAAATTCAGATTGAAAAGCATAGTGGTAAATGTAGAATTTTTTTTCATTGTCTGAACCAGAATTAGCAGAATTTACAGTATTAAACAGAATAATAAGAACGCCCATATACAAAACCATTACCAAATGTCTGTTATACATATTTTCCAGAATAATACAATATGCAACCGAGATATAAATTTCTATATTAAGCGTATGAAAAAACTCAGGCTATATTTAGATACTTCCGTATTTGGCGGTGTCTATGATAATGAGTTTAAAGAAGCTTCTACTATGCTTTTTGATAAGATAAAGGCTGGTAAGTTTGTATGTATTTATTCAAGGTTGTGTTTAACGGAACTGGAGACTGCACCTAATAATGTAAAAACTTTCTTTGCGAATTTGCCAAAGGAGAATTTAGAGTTTGTTGAAATTCAAAGTGATGCCTATGAATTGGCTCATAAATATGTGGCAGCGAAAGTTGTTGGTAAATCAAGTTTTGACGACTGCGTTCATATTGCAACTGCCACTATATGCAATGCGGATTTTTTAATAAGCTGGAATTTTAAGCATATAGTAAATATCTTTCGTATTAAGAATTACAATTCTGTGAATATGCAGAATGGATATAAATCATTGGATATAAGGTCGCCAAAGGAGGTAATTTATGATTAACGGAAAACAGAAAAGCTTTGATACGGTCAAGGTTTTTAGGAAAATTAAAGATAAAATATCAAAGGACATAAGTGATATGTCATTTGAGAAGTTTCAAGCCTATATGAGCAAACACAGCTTGAAGGTGTGATAGGATGACCCACAGCTTAAAAACTACCACCCTAACCGAGCCTCGCACACAGGTTCCGTACGGGCAGACCTACGTGTCTTTCTGCCCCCCCCCCCCCCCCTATAAGTTTCCTTTCAACAATTCAACAAAGGAGTTCAATATGAATAAAACAAAGTCTATTCTCAGGTTGGCTATTTCTATAGCCTTGACATTCACATTTTCCTGCTCATCGGGCGATGACCCAAGCGGTGGCGGTTCTTGCGATATAAGCAGTTACAAGAACAAAAAAATGCCAGGCGGCAAAACCTGGATGACGGAGAATTTGAATTGCAAAGTTGCTGGCAGTGAGTGCTATGAAAAAAAGGAAAGCAACTGCACCAAATATGGCCGTCTTTACACTTGGGAAGCGGCAAATAAAGTCTGTTCTGGCGGTTGGCATTTGCCTATAGCTGACGAATGGGAAGCGTTGGTTGCAGCGGCTGGCGGTGCCTCAACAGCGGGAAAAAAATTGAAAGCAACCAGTAGTGACTGGAACGAAGGTGGTAATGGCACTGATGATTACGAATTTGCGGCTCTGCCGGGCGGCTACGGCGGTTCAGATGGCTCTTTCAAAAATGTTGGCAACAGCGGCAACTGGTGGAGTGCTACTGAGAACCCTGACTACAGCCCCAGCGCCTACCGCTGGGGCATGGCCTATATGTACGATGAAGTCCTCAAACTCAGCAGCGATAAGGACATCTACTTGTTTAGTATTCGTTGCGTAAAGGACTGAGGCGTAGCAAAATCATTTCACATTCAGGGCAGCCTAATCCTAAAGGAATTTTACTCACCCTGCCAGCTTCACTTCGTGGGTAGGGATTTGCATTTCGCTGGCGAACAGCCGTAGGCTGGTCTTTTTTTTCTAAATTTAGGCGACAATGTTTCCCAAAACGGTAATCGTAGCAGTATTTTTGCTGTGGGCAGGCTTTTGTTTTGCCGGTCCTAGCGATTCCGTTGCAAAAAGCAATATGCAACTCATTCCTCTGCCGCCTCAGTCAGAGCCGCTCAATGGATTGCTTCCAATAAAGGGAATTTCTAGCGGGGCACCGCTCAAATCTTCCAAGCCAACGGTGGTGTATGAGCACGGGATAGATTTTGAAAGCAGAACAAGCGTTGTGCAGGCCGGAGTGTTAAATGGAGTGAGCAAAGACACTTTGCCTCTTTGGGAGGCTTATTACCCCGAACTTGCGGATTATTCAATGGATATGTACGATATAGGGTTCAATAGGCTTTGGCTAAATTCGTTCATAGGACAAAATAATGGGGGAGCAAGCGATGACGAAGAAGGTTCTCTCTTTAATATATCGCTTCCGATGAAAATACCAGCTTGGATGAAAGATTATGGCTTTGACCGCCCTCAGCTTTTATTGCAAGGCACAATGGATATTCGCTTTCACGGTGCGGGAATTTTAGATGATGCCCCAGGTAGCCGCGAAAATAGCCTTTGGCCAAGTCCAAGCCTTTCTTATGTTCCGAGTTTTATTGTGCAGGGTAAAATTGGCAGGAATATTACGGTTGAATTGAATAACACCGAGGGTGGACTTGGCGTGAGAAATAGGGTTCGTATTGTTTATGAAGAAGCTACACCCGGCGAATTTGAAGACTATGTTTTGCAAAGGCTAGAAGCGGGTAACACGTCTTTAAGTTTAGCAGGCACGGAACTAACAGGTTATGCAGAGCAGCATCAGGGTTTGTTTGGAATAAAAGCAGATATGAAATTTGGCAACTGGCGCTTGACCACAATAGCCTCTCAAGATGCAGGTAGCCAAGAGAGTTATTCCATAAGGGGCAAAGACGAAAGCACAGAATTCCAAATTCCCGACAAACAATTCAGTGCTTATAAATATTATTTTTTAACTCAGAGTATGAGGGATGCTTATATAAATGCAAAAATAAATGGAGGTAATCCACCGCGGCTTAAATTAGACGGTTTAAAGGTTTACAAAAGAAGTGCTTTAAACAACAAAAATACAACTATAGAAAATGTGGTAGGTGTTTATTTTCCGCCGGGTAGCAGTACTCCTGTGAGAAAAACGGGGCTCCCACTTACAGAAATGCAAAGCGGAACGGATTATGTTTTTGATGCAAACACCGGAATTCTGCGGCTTAAAGCCGGCAACCAGAATATGCTTGTGGCAGTCTCGTGGGCTGGCGATCCAACTGGCCGCTCAACATCTGCGGTTAGGAGCGGTGACGAAGTTTTGCTTGTTCAATACGATGTTGCATCTTCTGATTTAACAGATATAGAAAAACTGATGCTCAGAAATACTTACAATGTTGGGATTTCTTCTGAGAATGCGAGTAATTTTATTTTGAAAATGAAAGACCGCTCAAGAACCGCCGTTGATTTTTTGAAAACACTCGGTGTTGCCGATACTTCAAGTGGAACCATTTTAACAAGCGATGTTTATATATTTCTCAAAGAAGGCGGTGAATATACGGGAGATATGCAACTGCCTTGCAGGGACATAAATTGGTATGTAAATAATAGAGGTCTTTCTTATGCAAATGCAGCTACCGTCGCCAGAGAACGTTGCCTTGAACCTTTGAGAAATGTGGATTCTTCTGCTACAATGGCTTCGCTTTACACAATGCCTGTTCGCAATTTGAATCTTTACCAGCCACTTTATTATTTTGAATCTGTTGGAAAACGCAGGCGCACGAGCATAAGCGTTAGAGACCCAAACAGCAGTTATTCGGTTGGTGGTGGCGGTTGTTTGGATATTGCCCCGAATTCAGAAAAATTAAAGGCTGGTTCGGAAGTTTTAGTTAGAGATGTGGATTATCAGGTGAATTATGAGCTTGGGCAAATTGAGCTTATAAGCGAACGTGCATTAGACCCGAACAAGGAGATAACGGTTAATTTTGAATGCGAACCTCTTTTTGAACTTCAGAGCAAACTGCTTTTGGGGGCAAGAGCCGAATATCCGCTAAAGAAATTTGCAGAGGGTTCTGTTTTTGGTTTAACCGCTCTTTACAAAAATCAAAACGTCAGCACGGAAAATCCGCGTCTTGGCGGAGAGCCTTTTTCTGGGATTTTGTTTGGAACAAATATACGTTTAAGGGATAGTTCGCGGGTAATGGATAAAATGATAAATGCTGTTCCTTTCATAGATTCTAAAGAAAAATCCAGATGGAGTTTTGAAGGAGAACTAGCGGCAAGCTACCATAACTCAAATACAAGTGCTAGAAAATCTGCTTTGATAGATGATTTTGAGGGAAGCTCTCTCAGCTTGCAATATCCGCTTTCTAGGCTTATGTGGTTCAAGTCAAGCCCTCCGGGTGGAACTGAAGACGACCAGTCCACATATATAGAACATTTGGATTACAAATACGCTGGGGAATTTGTGTGGCACAGCAACACTTCTATGCGTTACAGAAGTATTTACACTCCAATTGGCAATTCTGATGTTGATAGCAGGGAAATAACTATTTTGAGTTTTAGGTTAAGACCAAACGATAATTTGAGTGGCAAAAGCTGGGGCGGGGTTATGCGGCCTAATGGTAGCTATTATCAGGATCTATCGCAAAAGAGATATATAGAAATGGTAGTTAGGGGAAATGTTGGTTCTTTGTATGTCGATTTGGGTTTGATTAGCGAAGCCATAAGCATAAATGGTTATGAACCCGATAATAATGTTTTATACTCCGAAGCTCTGCCTGGCACAACGCAACCTCTTAATGATTTGGGCTTGGGACACGCATACACATCAATCAGAGGAATGAATGAAAGATTGGTTACTTGGGATTGCCGTTATGCTCCGTGTCGCTCCGATACTTTAAAAGCAGAAGATGTTGTAGGTGGAAACACAGATATTGCAAGGGATAAATTCAATTCCAATCTGCTAGACTTGAGCGACCCGCCACCACAGATTAACGGCACAAAAGGCAATGCAGGAGAGAGAACTTTTGATAGCGAAGACATAAATCGCAACGGGCAGTTAGATACCGAAGTTCGCTTTGTGCGATATAGAATAGATTTAAGCACAGAAGATGCAACCCAGTTTGAAAAACTGCAAAACGGCTGGCGTAGGTTTCGCATACCACTCGATAAAATTGATACAATAGTATCTGGTACTGGTGTTTCTGTGGCAAATATTTTGTCAGAAGCTGTTTCCACAAGGCTTTGGTATGGAAATTTAGGGCAGGGCATTGCAGAGGGTAGAGTGCAAATAGCTGATTTTAAAATTGTGGGGAACGAATGGATAGAAAATTCTGGAAGCAATGAGTTTGGAATAATATCTAATCCTGTTACTGAAAATGTGACAGGAGAAATAAATGCAGAAATTAATGCTCCGGGTGCAGTGGTTGTTCCAGATAGCAATTATTTAAGGGTTCAGGTGATAAATAACCGCGATAATTTAGGTTCTTATTTCAGATCACCAAATACACCTCTAGAGAGAGACCAAAATACAGGTGCTCCCTTAAAGGAACAGAGTTTGCTTTTGGAATACGGTGGTTTGCACCCTGGGCAGGCTGTTAGTGCTACTAAATTTTTTGAAAACGAAGTTAAAGATTTTACTTCTTACAACGATATTCAAATGGAAATACATTACGAAACCAAAGCGACAAAAACTCCCGTGAGATTTGCCTTGCAATTTGGCCGAGGTGGGTTGGATGGCAGCCAAGATTATTACGAATGGTCTTTTAAACCAGAAAAACTTGAATGTAGCGATAGAGAGAGAATTCAGGATTGCCACGAAAATAATTGGAGAGCAAATGCTTTTTCACTTCCGCTTTCCAAGTTTTCGGAGTTAAAAGTAGGCAGGGAATTTTTTAATACGGTAACAGACACTTTAACAAAAGATAACAGAAAAGAAGTGATAAAAGTGGTGGGAAATCCCTCTAACAGCAGCATAAACTGGATACGCTTTGTTATTATAGCAGATAACGATGCATCTTTGGAAGACTTGGAGGGAACTTTTTGGATTAACGATTTGCGGCTTTCTGGAATAAACAATGCTTGGGGTTATGCCACAAGAATGCACGGGCAATTAGATTTTTCCGATGTGTTTTCCATTTCTGGCGAGTTGCGCTATCAAGACGGGAATTTTGCAACTCTTAAATCAGAAGGAAAAAGCCCAAAACCAACACTCAGCGAAGCGAATACCCGCTTGGATGTAAATGGAACTGCAAGCCTAAACATAAACAAATTTTTCAAAGATGATTACGGTTTGCGTTTGCCTTTTGGAATTAGCTACAGTTCCACAACGCTTCGCCCTTATTTGAAACCAGACGATGACATTGCTCTTAGCCAAGATAACGCTTTTGATATGTTTGGAGATTTTGCAACATTTGGTTTGGAAGTTAAAGATACAAGTGAAGAACATTCTTTAAGAGATGCTTCTCTGTCCAAAGGGTATCAGAGTTTTTCTCGTTCAAGAACTTTATCTATTGGTTTTAGCAAAGATTACAGAAAAAGTGATAATATTTTTCAAGAAATTTTCGGGCAAGTGTTTTTGGAACGTCCTGCTTTGAATTATTCTTATAGGGAAACCGAGCGGCGTTCAGCAAAAATCGCAGATAGCCTTTATCAGTACAACACGGTTTTGGAATATAAACTAGGGCCTTTTGAACGAAGCAGCACCTATCTGTTTGGCAATAAAAACTTACCCGTTGAACTGTGGCCAGGAACTTTTGATTTAACTGTGATGGATTTGTCTTATAGCAGAACAGAAAATCAAGAGAGAGACCCGAATTTTATGGATCCTCAGGTGGAAAAAATAACGAATTTCACAACGGATTTAACTCATAAAGCAGATATTCGTTGGAACATTTTGCCATTCTTTAACCTCAATTACACTCTAAATGTAAACCGCGATATGTATGCAGGTGGCGATAGGCAGGCTTTTGTGAAGGAAGATTTTTTTAGCCCAAGCGGTGAGGGTGGTTTATTTGCCAGAAACTTTATTTTTGACTACGACCACACCGATAGAAGAATGTATGTTAGAGAAGTTTCTTACGAATATCCCTTGCAAATTATCACCAACGATAGCACAGGGGCACAAGATACCATATACCAAACTGCTTATTCGTACGAAATAGACAGCGTTGGTTCAAGGGAATATGGCAGAGCTTATGGAATTTTGCGCAACGAACGAAATCGCAGGCAAGATTTTAGAGCAAATTTATCTGCAGACTGGATTCCATTTTTACCGATGAGATTTTCTTTTAACAGCGGCTTTACTCAGAGTAAATCCATTCCGAAAGATTTTAATTTTTATGACAACGAAACACTTTCAAAGAATTTTTGGACAATTCAGCAAAACAACCGCTTTGAATTTTCTCCGAGTTTAAGATTGCAAGAACTTGCTGGCATAGCTGGAAAAAATCCTGTTAGCAGTTTTTTTGAAAAATTAAAGTGGCAAGAAATTCGTAGCACTTGGAGCGTGGATTTGCAAACAAATGGCGAAGATTTTACTCTTTGGCAATTATACGAGGAGCAAGGCGTGGATCCCCTTCAGTATTATCTGTTTGGCCTTGGTATTGGCGATGGCTATAGCAACAGAGGTTTTTGGAATCTAATGAGCGGCGATATGGGGCTAAAAACAAGAGAAGATTACGAAGGTTTTGCGCAGTACAGAAACAAGAACACAGATACCATTGTTTATCAGGGGCGTTTTGAACATAGCATTAGGCGCAATTTAACAAACAGTACCTCGCTCACTTTGCCTTGGTGGGATATTGGCGTTAAAGGCGATTTAACTTGGAATGAAACATTCAGGCAAACAAGAGAAAATCCTTTGTATATAGACACAACAACAACTTGGCCAAGACTTGGAATTGGGGTGAATGTCCCAAATTTTGCGCATCGTTTTGAGTTTTTCAATGGTAAACTTCGCAGCCTTTCAACTTCGCACCGTTTTGACTATCAGGAACGTTACACTGTTCGTCCCTATCAGAGCGCAGAAGATGAATGGCAAACCACAATAGATTTTAACCCGCTCATTCGCATAAGCGCATTAACGCAGGGAAATATTCGCATAGATAACAGCGTTAGATTTAAAACGGAAGAGCAGGTGAGGCGAGCAAAAATGGAATTACCTGATACCGAAGGCTGGAAAGAAATTGATGAAGATTATTACTTAAAAATTCCTTGGCTATATATAGACAAAACCGTGGATAGAGGCTATGCCGCTGGAGACGAACTTTCAATAGCTTATGCTCTTAAAGCCAAAAGAGGTTTTCAGTTCTGGCGTTGGTATATAAAGCTAGACAACGATATAGACTTGAAACTTGCAAGCGGTTATAGTTATAAGAAGCTTATTAAAGAAGACTATGTTCCATTTGAGGGTTTTAACCCTTACACCCCTGCAAGTGGGACAGCTTCTGGGGTACACGCTGAGGTGCAAATGCCTGGTGGTGGTGAGCGAACAAGCTATACCCCCGAACTTAAAAGAGTAGGCTACAATGTTACAAATCGCTCGCACGAATGGTATCTACGTCCAAGTGCAGGTTATTCTTTTAACAAACTTGCCAGCGCAAGTGCCTATATAGAATATCGGCGTTTAAGAGAACAGCTACAAGGTGGCGAAGCCCATACCCGCCAAACCCTTTCCTTTGAAATGGCCGTGATGCTCAGATTTAATTAAAATCTCCCCCAATCTTTTAGCCCCAGGCTCTATATACTGCTCAAAAGATTTTATCCCTTTTTTCTTGCTCAAAAAACAATAAGCTCCGAGAGCTTGCATAATTCTCTGAGTGCTTGCTACTAAAAAATCTTCCCAAGCATTTTCAAACGAAACGCTTTTCAAAAGAGGATTTGCACTAAACCAAAGTTCAAACAAATGTTTAACAGTTTCTGCTGGAATCATCATATACGGATCCCACAACAGAGAAGCTACGTCATAGTAAATTGAACCGTTCCTTGCACCTTGAAAATCTATGAAGGCAATTTTATTTTCGCCATAAATCATTATGTTTTGCGACTGAAAATCTCTGTGCATCAAAACTTTTGGCTGTGCTATTGCTTTCTTTGCCAAGTCTTTGAGAAATGCGGATAAATCCGCTGGGATTTCGGTGTATCCTAAATGTGCTTGCAAATAGTTTTCTGCAAAGTAAGATGTTTCCCAAAGATAATAGTTTTCGTCAAAAATTCTGTTTGCGAGTTCATTGTCAAGGGAAAAGGCTCGCTCGCTCGCCTCTTGCCAAACAATCAGCTTTTCCAAAACGGCTCCGTAGTGGAGCATTGGTTGCGTGGCATCGCAGAGCCTAACAGAACCCAAATCTTGCATAACAACACGCTTTTCTTTTTCGTCAACGGCGTAAATTTCCGGTGTTGGGAGTTCCAACGTGTTGAACAATTTTCCGTAACGGACAAAACGCTCAAAATCTTGGTCTCCTTCGTAAGACTGCTGCAAAATCAGAGAATACCCAGCACATTCCATTCTGTAATATTTTCTTCCAGAACCAGCGGAACCAGCGGTAGCAAAAGAATCTGGGTTTTTGTTAGACACTGCTTTCATCAAGCCTTCTGGGGAGCCAATATCTATCCAAAGTGAATTTTTATCTGCTATTTGCACAAAAGGATTTTCGCCTTTTTTTATCAGTTTTGCCCAAAAATCTCTTATATCTTTTTCTGCAACTTGTTCCCAAGCTTTTTCTGAATACCAAGATATGCCTGTGAATGTTGCGTTTTCAGTTCCTTTTTCACCAAATCTATTTTCTATGCCAACCAAATGTCCGTCTTTAATGCAGAGCGTATTTACTTCTGGGTTGTCTATTGCGAGAAGTGCGCAAGTAGCTCCTGAATTTCTCGCTTGTTCCAAAAATGTTTCTATATCCAAATTGTGTTCGCAGTCTCCATTCAAAACAAGTAGCTCGCCTCTCTCACCTTCATTATACATTCTTTGAATTGGGCCACCTGTTCCCAAAATTTCTCTCTCATACCAAACCTTGTCAATACCGAGTTCTGTGGCTGCGTTTTGTACTTGCTCTGCCAAATGGTGAGCGTTTGCGTGAATTTTTTTGGAACCTATTTTTTTTGCAAGCAATGCTTGCCGCCCAAGGGGGCAGTTATCCGCTATGGGAATAAGGGGTTTTGCTATTCGCTCGGTTAAGGGGCGGAGCCTTGTTCCTAGTCCTGCAGCTAGTATTAGAGTGTGAAGCACTATGGATTTTCAGCTAAAAAATAATTTTTGTGCTGTTTTAAACATATCTTCTTTTTCTTCTAGGTCGCGGCATTCGGCGTAAATGCGAACTTTTGGTTCTGTTCCGCTTGGGCGGATTAGCATCCAAGAATCATCTGTGAATATTATTTTAACGCCGTCTATGGTTATCAGTTCTTTGACACTTTTGTTTTTGCTGCCCACAGAAATTTGCGTGCCAGGTTGCGCAGACTCTGCTATTTTTTGAACCTTATCCAATAGGGGAGCGCCAACCAAAGATTTGTCCACCTCAAAGCCAGAGCGTTCGGGGTATAGACGGCCATATTCTGCGTATAAAAGGTCTAAGTATTCGCCTAGGTTTTTGCCTGTTACAGCCATAATTTCAAGTGCAAGCAAAAGCCCAAAACAAGCGTCTTTTTCCAAGGTATTGTTCAGTCCTGTTATGCCATCGGATTCCTCAAAGGCTATCAAGGCTTTTGGATTTGCGTTTCTCTTTAACCAAGGGCGAAAGTTTTTAAAGCCAACAGGGGTTTCCATAACAGGTATGCCTAGTTTTGTTGCTATGATATTTGCAAAATTGGATGTTGCAACAGATTTTGCTAAAACGCCTTCTTCTTTGCGCCAAGTCACCATATAGTGAAAAGCCAGCGCGCCAAAACTGTTCATATCTATTTCTCTTGTGCCATCGTAAAAGCGAATGCGATCGCCGTCTGGGTCAAAAATTGCACCTATGCGAAAGCGGCTTTTGCTTTCATCTAAAATACGCTTTACGCCAGCTAGGTTTTTAGAAGATGGTTCTGGAGCAATGCCGCCAAACAAGGGGTCTGTTTCGGTTCTTAGGCTGGTTAGGCACTGAGGGTTGTTCAAAAATGCGGCAGGCCTGCCTCTTGTTGAGCCGTGAACGTGGTCGCACACCAAGTCTATGCTTTCTTTTGAGAGCAAGGATTGAATTCTTCCGTATTTTATTGTTCCCTGTTTTTCTGAGAATAACTTATAGATTTTAATTGGGTCTATTATTTCCCAATTTATGCTACCCATTTCTTCTAGGACGTGGGTTTTCATTAGGTTGTTTGAATTAGCGGTTATTTTATCCGTGATTTCTGGACCTGCTGGGCCTCCGTCTGCCGGATTGAATTTTATTCCATTGTAATGATTTGGATTATGGGAAGGTGTCATATTCACCGAGCAAGCCGCACCCAAAAGCTCTATGGCTGCACTGAATTCCGGTGTTGGCATTTCGCCGCCATAATAAACCTTTATGCCAGCTTTTATGAATTGGTCTGCCACAACTTCGCAGAATTCTTTGCCGAGCAAGCGGTTATCGTGTCCAAGCACCAAACCTTTTGTTTGCAATTCTTCAAAAGAATTTACGCCTAGTGCTTCAAAAGTGGTTGCATCTGCATCTCTGTAAACTTGCAAAATGGCTTTTGCCACAACCTGAATATTTTTAAGCGTGAATTCAGAACCTATTTCACCGCGCCAACCGCTTGTGCCAAAACTCACAACAGCAGGCTCAGTTGAACTAATTGCCGCTTGCTTTACCTGTTCCACAAGTGCCGCATCACGTTCTGGGTTAAAATCCGGGACTTGTATTTGTTTCCAAATTTCTGAGACATTTATATTAGGCATAGCCATAATGTAGAAATTTCTAAATATTATAAAATGCCATTGCAAAAGCCGCGAATTTGGCAACAGTTGTATGCCAAATGCACAACCTTTCACTTTTTTTGGCTATATTGACAGAAATTTTGTTATATTTGTATAGTAAATTAACTTAATAGGAGACATTATGATGAAGATAGCAGAAAAAAAACAAGTTAAGGCAAAACCTAAAAAATTGTCAAAATATGCTTTGTGGCGTTTAAAACATCCAAATGGCGAACCTTTAATTATCCACGATATGCGTGCAGTTATGAGGTAAAATGCGTTATTTCATAGACACGAATATTTTCTATATTCTCTTTAGAGGTAAAAAATGACTACAATGACCGCTAAAAAAACTTTGACAACAGAAGCTAATTATTCAGAATTAGCTGGGCAGTGTAGCTATCTTTTTGAAAAACTTGAAAAAATATGTTCAAAAAATGTTTCTCTTACAGACGAAGAAATTCAGGAAGAGGTTAATATGGTTAGATATGGGAATAAGTACGGCAAACTTAATAGGAATTGGGAAGAAGATTTAAAGAAAACTGAAAAAATGAGGAAATCCATATCAAAACGCTTATGTATAAAATAGTTATAGACACAAATTTATGGGTTTCTCTTCTTATAAGCAAAAGATTAAAAAAAATAAAGGATTTATGCCTAAACAAAAATGTCGTTATTGTTAGCAGTCATAAAATCGTAGAAGAATATCTAGATGTAAGTTCGCGAGCAAAAGTAAAAAAATATATTCAAGACGAAGAAAGTATTCTTATTGTATTTGATATTATTAAAAAATACTGCGTTGCTGATCCAGTTGATGATGTTGTTATGCCAGAGTTTAAAGATCAGGATGATTTGTATTTGCTTGCATTGTCTGCCGCAGTTGGAGCAAATTTTTTGCTTACAGGGGATAAAGATTTATTGGCACTTGGAAAATACGAGCAAACAGAAATAGTTTCGTTTTCAAAATTTATGGAAATACTTGAGGAAACGTAGCCGAAACCAACGTGCATATGCCAACCACTTTTGGACATATTGCGGTTTTTAGTGGTTCGCTACCCCATTTGGGAAAATTTTTTAGGGTAAAGCAATTCTTTAACCTTGTCTTTGTCAAGCTGCAATAATGATAAATAAGAGTATCTTTTTTCATTTGAATCTCAAATTTTTGATATTCCATATCAATTTTCTTATTTTCCAACCATTCTTTTGACGAATTTCTTTGAGACTTTTTATAGCGTCAACATCATACGGATTAATTTTTAATACTGCTTTCAAATCCTTAATGGCCTGGTTATAGCTACCTTTTAAGTAATACGCATTGCTACGAAGTTTCAGTATCTTATCCTTACCATAAATATAAATCTTTATTATTTTGAGAGCTTTGGTATAGTCCATAATAGCTTGGTCAAAATCACCTTTGTCGGCATACGCCATGCCACGGTGCTCCAAAATATCGCATTTCCAAAAGTTATAAAGCATTCGAGTTAGGTCTGATATTTCAAGAGCTTCCTTTATTATTATTATTTTAAGAGCTTCGTTACAATCTGAGATGGCACGGTCAAAATCGCCCTTTTTACGATACGCATCGCTACGCAATATTAGAGTGTCGGCATCATCAGTATCTATTCTGAGTAATTCATTATAATTTGCAATGGCACGGTCAAAATCGCCCTTTTTACAATACGCATCATGACGAAGTTTCAGTATCTCTCTATTATCAGGACTTATTCTAAGTAGTTCAGTATAATCTGCGATGGCACGGTCAAAATTGCCTTTGTGGTCGTCATACACTCTGCCACGCAAGTATAGGACATCGTAGTCTTTAGGCTTTATTTTGAGAGTTTCAGTATAGTCCGTAATGGCACGGTCAAAATCGGCATTGTCCTCGTACATAATACCACGAAGTTTCAGTATCTCATAATCATCAGGCTTTATTTTGTGAACTTCGGTATAGTCCGCAACGGCACGGTCAATATCGCCTATGTTCCAGTACGCATTGCCACGAAGTTTCAGTACATCATAATCATCAGGCTTTATTTTGAGAGCTTCGGTATAGTCCGCAATGGCACGGTCAATATAGCCTTCGTTCCAGTACGCATTGCCACGAAGTTTCAGTATCTCATAATCATTAGGATATATTTTGAGAACTTCGGTATAGTCTGCGATGGTACGGTTAATATCGTGCTTATTTTCTTGCAATTCTTCTTTTAACTCGTTCAAATTATTAGAATGATTTTTTATTTTAAGTATTATAAATGAAACAAGCCCAATACCAATAATAACAACAAAAATAATCCCTATTTCCATTTTATTCCTCCTTAGATGCAAGAACATTCATATTCTCTATATTATTTGCTTCTTTTTTCAAACGTTTGAACAATGCTTTTTTATAATAGGGATTTATAGAATAATACGCTTTATCAGTTCCAGTTAATATCTTTAATATAATCCCCCTATATTCTAAACAACTAACAGTTGGAGTATTTTTACTAAGCGACATAGTATTTATATTTGTTTTGTAAAAATATTGATACAATATATTCAATTCGGGAAAATCCATATTTTTTATAGTTTTATTGATTTTAAATAGTTCCCATCTATCAAATGATACTATAACAAAAATAGATGCAGATAATACTATGAATGACATTCCAAACCATTCTTTTCTTTCTTCTCTAAATTCTTTTAAGTATAATTTTTCTAAGTAGCATTCTGGAAGGAATACACATATTAGAGATGAAGCCCATAGAATAAATATAAGATACGGAAAATACTCTTTTATTTCCGGTAATATATTTTTTAGTATAGTTGAGATAATTTTATCTTTTTCCATTTTCTACCTCCCAACAACCTATTCATCTACATCCCGCCCAACAAAGAAAAATTACTACACATAAAGCGAGTAATATTATCGGAATTATAAGATATTTGTAGCAAGTATTGAATTTTGATATTTTGATTTGTTCGTGTATCTTCACGATTTGGTTTAATTTCTTAACTGTATCTGAAAAATCTTCATCAAATTTCTTTCCCTCGTTTAATTCAATTTCTTTTAGCTTTTTTACCCGTTCTTTTACGATACCGTTTAATTCTTTAACCGTATCTAAAAGAATATCATCTAAATCCTTACTTTCATATTCACTCATTTTAGTCTTCTCCTACTTTGAACCAATGAATTTCTTTATCTCTATCTTTCAAACCTTTTCCATAGAAATAGAAAGAACCTGCGATTGCACACATTGCCACTAAATATATTATGAGCAAAGTACAACTAAAAAAACTGCAAACAGTTTCTATACCTAAAAGTACCCACACTACAATAGAAAAACCGCTCACTATTTCATTTATTCTGGAAACAGACCAAGTTTCTTTGCAACTTGTAGTTTTATATAAAGGTCCAGTTATTTCGTTTTCCAAACTATCTACATGGCTTTCCCAATTTTCCTGCCACTTTTTGCTTCCTCTATTAGAAAAAAACCACGCAAGAGCGGTTAAAAATCCGAGGCAAGTTATTCCAACTATTATAAATCCAGGGTGTTTGCAAATATATTTATCATTTTGTACCGTAATGGAATAGAAATATCCTGTATAAACAGATATTTGAAACAACCAATAGTAATTTGCTCTTTTCCAATAATTATCTATTTCAAATTTGCGATTTTCATTGGCTATTTTATAGGCTTCTTTGTGAATATCTTTTGGACAGCTAGTTAAGCCTGTCTTAAAATGAGATTTATATTCTTCTTCATCTATTTCACGCATATTCAACTCTCCTATGTTTTCCACCATTGTCAAACCCTTGGGAACACAAGATTTGACGAAGTTTATACCACCATTGGTACAAATTAGTCTCGCACACAACGAACACTAAGCAAGTACGTGTTTTTAACACCATAAGCACCATAATAGGCTGCTTGGTCGGATGTCCTTACACCACGGTAGTAGGCGTAACTGCCATCCAATGCCGAAGCAGTCCACCAACCTCCATAGGCATCGGCACCGTTAGCTTGAGCACCGTAGCAGCCAGCCTGTAGAGCTGAAAAACCATACGTGTCCTGACCAGTCGCCTTTAAATACGTACCTGCCGTAGAACTTCCGTAAGGACTTGTCGTGCCACTTGTACCATCTACATAACGATACAGCATATCCCATTCAGCATTGCCAGGCAAATGCCACCCTTTTGGACAAGATTTCGTAGCCGCTTCCCAGTTATACAATCTACCATACTCGTCGCAGTGGGTAGGATCATTGTTGTAGCATCTGCCCAATGTATCTGGTTCAGTTCCGCGATAGTTCAAATTCTCCGCCATCCAAGTTCGTGTACTTATGGTCACGTACACATATTTTTTGCCATCGCGAGAATCACAAAACTGGGCTTTACTTTTTCCGTAATGCTCTCTTGGTGTACCATCTACAAAACCATCGCACAACCCCACAACCACAGAAGAACTACTCGAAACAACCACGCTTGACGAAGACACCATCACGGAGCTTGAACTTGGCACAATGGAAGAACTGCTTGATGAAGGCACCACCGTAGAGCTAGAACTCTGAGCAAGAGACGAACTGCTCGGCGGTGCACTAGAACTACTACTCGGCTTTGAGCTTGACGAATGTACCACCGCAGAGCTGGAACTTTGTGCAACGGATTGATCCTTCACGCAACGAATTCTATATTTTTTATCAGGAATATTAATAGAGCCCTGATATGAGATTAAGCATGGATCCGTTCTCGCACAAGAAGCACTATTTCCCATACCTGCCGAACTGCAAGGAGAAGTAGAACTATAATCTTTACCACATTTAACAGTGTGTGTTTTACCATTATCCACATACCAAACTCCCTCGGATCCCCACCAATAATCGGTAGAAATAAAATCGAAGATATTTATGTAATTGTATTGTAAAATATATTGTAAAGCAATTACTTCTAGATTATCTGGCAAATGCCAACCATTCGGGCAAGCAGTAGAAGCTTCATTCTTATTATATATACCAGATCCAAATCTTAAATCTTCAATCATCCAAGTATATGAATTGAAAGTTTCTATTCTATAGGTTTCTCCATCGCGAGTATCTATGAAAGTACTTGCGTTACTACTCTGCCCACTACTAGAAGATTGTAAATTTGTACTGCTATAACTGATTATCAAAACACGGTAATAATTATTGGTATTTATGTAAATTAAATATGCTGCATTATATGATGACGTAGCAATTCTTAAATCAAATTCGTTAGCATACCCCGATAATCCATTTGTTGCTAAAAAATTTGCAACTTGAGAACCAGTGCTCTGTGTATAGTATTCAGGATTTATCAAACAAGTCTGCATAAAACTTCTAGAATCATCGGTTATTGATATTACATTATTCAGCAATTCAGGATAATCGTTCAAATTAGGACAAGAAGCATTCCAATTACCAAGTATAACATCATAATATTGCGTTCCAACAACTACAGAGCTAGAACTACTCGGTTGTGGCGGAGCAGAAGCAGAACTCGGTTTTGGGCTTGGTTCGCCACCGCTTGGACCAGAAGGCGAATCGCTAGAACAGCCAAATGTAAAAGCCAAGGCAAGCCCAAAGCTTACCACAAATGCGGTTTTAGAGAATTGTATTCTCATTGGTACCTCCGTTTTAAGGGTTGAAAATTGAAATTCTGAAAATAACCAGCCTTTGGCTGTTCGCCAGCGAGTAAGTAGCGAATGGGCGTCTGGGTCAGACAATAAAAATTGCGAATAAGTATGCCCGAAGACTTGGTAAAGCTTTTATAATATGGGCGTTCTTTTGTTTTTTCGGGAAAATTTTTAGAATTCCAAAAAATTCGATCTCTGTTTTGTAAAATTATATATTTATTTATGAGATTAAGAAACGACGTTGCTAACTGCAACGTCACTGCGACCCTGAGGGATAAGGTTTAGATATGGAAGCCATATTAGATGTATAATGTAGAAATTTCTAAATTCCCTTCAATGCTAGCCATCACAGGTTTAATAGGTTCTGGGAAATCTCTTGTGGCATCTGTTGTTAGGGAGGCGGGGTTTGAGGTTTTGGATGCCGATTCCCTTGCCCATGAGCTTTACAGGGAAAATGCGGATTTGCGAAAAAAAATTGCAGAGGAGTTTGGAGATGAGGCTATTCTGGAAAATGGAGTGAATCGCTCTTATATTTCGCAAATTGTTTTTAATGATGAGCAAAAACTTTGTCTTTTGGAGAGTATTGTTCACCCACTTTTGCAGCGTGAAATTGAAAAGAGAAACCCGCCCTTTATAGAAGCTGCCGTTTTATATAAATGGCAAGATTTTGCAAAAAAAATGCGAGAAGTTTGGGTAGTAGAGGCGGCTGAAAACATAAGAAGAGAACGCCTATTGAAAAAAGGAATGAGCCAGAGCGATATTGAAAGGAGAATGAAGATGCAAAAAGATATGGGACATGGGACATGGGATATGGTTTATATTGATAATAATGGTTTGCCGGAGGTTTGCATTGATTTCTCAAAATGTCTCATTAAAAAAATACAGCACCTTTAAAATTGGCGGCCCTGCAAAGTTTTTTGCTGAACCTAAATCAATCGCTGAAATTAGGGAGTTGTTGATGTTTTGCAAAAAAAATAACGAAAAATTTTTCATTTTGGGCAATGGAAGCAATGTCCTTTTTAGCGACAATGGTTATGACGGTTTGGTTATTAAAATAGGGAAAAATTTGGAAGCAGGAAAATCCCTGCACGATGTTATTCAAGCTGCCGCAAACAAAGGCTTAGGCGGAATAGAAAAACTTGAAGGCATACCCGGAACCATTGGCGGTGCTATTTTTATGAATGCCGGTGCACACGGGCAGCAAATTTCTGATTGCATAAAAAGCGTTGTTTCTGTTACAACTTATGGTGAAATAGTTACAAGAACAAATGAAGAATGTAAATTTTCTTATAGAAACAGCGCATTCAGAATGTTAGACGAAATTATCGTCTCTGCTGAATTTGATTTTACTCCAATGCCAAAAGAAGCTATAAAAAGTAACAGAAAGGAAGTTTTGACTTGGCGGCGCGAAAAGCAACCTTTGAAATATCCAAACGCTGGTTCCGTATTCAAAAATCCAACCAGCAATTTGCCACTCTCTGGTAGCAATCTATCTGCGGGCTATTTGATAGATTCTTGTGGACTTAAAGGGTGCAGGGTAGGAGATGCAGAGGTTTCTGAGCTTCATGCGAATTTTATTGTAAATAGGGGAAATGCAACAGCAAGCGATGTAAAAGCACTTATGGAGAAAATAGTTCAGGAGGTGAAAAAAAAACACGGCATTGTGCTTGAACCAGAAATTTGTATCTTTTAAATATGCTTAAAATACCTCGTATCATTTTATTCACCGCTGTTTTGTTTTTTCATACAAATGCTGCGGTTATATATATGAATGGAGATTATTCCTCTATTGAATATCATTTGGGGGTTTTGAGCGAAATAGAGAGATTTCAAATACCAATAGATACAGTTGTAGGTAGTGATTGGGGTGCTTTCACGGGGGCTTTGTGGAGTGCGGGCTGGAGTTCGGCGCAAATAAGGGAGTTAATTAAATCTTGGGACTCTCTACCAAAGGCAGAACAACCTAAAAAAGTTGCTTTGTGGCATAAAGAATGGCTTATAAAGCACAAAGAAGACGGCTCTCCTTTTTTAGTTGAACTTGACGAAAGAAAACCGTATTTCGGGCAAGTTTTTTTTGATTTGAGAGTTCAAGAAAGCCTTTGGCGTTCTGATATAGGTTCCAAAGTACCCTTTCGCAAAATAGATAGCACAGAGAACTATCCTTTTCCTCCGGTGGTTCGTAGAGAACAAGATGCACCTGTTAGAATTTTCTCCACTTCTATAGCCCTAAGAGATACAAATGGCTCGGCAGAGGAACGCTACCAGCAAAAATTGTGGCGCGAAGATTCCACGTTGATAATTTTTCGCCCCCACTCAAAACCAAATCCCGATTCCCTTTTTGAAACTGGAGTTCAAGCTGTTCAAGCTCGCCGCTCCCGCCTAGCTCAAATCACCCAAAGCTCTGGGCTTTGGGCTCTTAACTATCAACTCTCGCCTCCACCGCCACGCTTTCTTTACTTTCCCGTTTTTGACAGCATTCCTGCCGAAATTCAGGAGCATTTGAAAAGTTTTTGGAACCCTAGCGATACAGGCATTCTTGGGGTTCGTAATTTTTTGAGAAATTTGCAAGAAGATGGTTCTTATAGGGGAGTGAATTTAGTTTTGGATACAGGTTCTTTGTTGCAAATAAATTCGGAGAGCAGCCCGCATTTATCGCTATCGCTTATAGGTTTTGGCGGAACGCTTTTTGGTACAAATGTTGCGGCAAATGCCAATTTTCGTTTTGTGAACCAATTTGGCTACAATTTGAATTTCACAGCTTTTTACGGGCAGGGAGTTAAAGGCATTGAGCCAAATTTGCGCTTTGAGCGATTTTTTATGGAGAGTGGTGATTTTTTTGCAAAGGCGAAATTTTATGAGTACGAACCAACTTCTTTTTTTCAAAAGCAAATTGATTATATAGATATGAGGTTGCTAAAAGAAAACGGAAGCAGAATAGTTCTTGGCATTGAAAAAGACCGTTTGCAAATTGCTGTTGAACTTGAACGCAGAGATATAACAAGCGGTGCTTCGGGCCGTCCTATTTACGATAAAGATGCTTTTGAAGATGATGACGAGGAGCCTAAGCCAATAGGTTTTGAGTACGAGCCTGTAAGTGTGAGTTCTATGTTCCCTTATGCTAAATGGCTTTGGCAAAGTGAAGGGTATAACAGATGGTTTGCAAAAGAGGGTTTTATGGCGCAGCTAATGGGTGGTTTCAAGGCTGTTTCTGTGCATAGCATTGACCAAGAGGCTCCGCTTTATGTTTCTAGCCAAGGCATTCTCTCAATTACAGGGCTGCTGAGCGAATACATATCCATAAGCACAGGAACGGAATTCGGTGCGAATTTCCGCAGAACAGATAAAGGAAAAATTGTTATGCCAAACAAACTTTACGGGCTTAGTTACTTTCACCCAGACCCTGCCCTAGGGAATCGCTACCGCTTTGCTATGGGAATGGGCAGTTATATGGAAGAGTGGCAAACCCCAAATAATTCTTCGCATTTATACGGGCTTGTGCATGCGGGTCTTTCTTTGCAATGGCAGGGGAGCGGCATATTTTTGGTAGGTGGTTTTGCAAAAGACGGAGAACCAAATCCGTGGAGCGAAATGGGAACAAAAAGGCTTTTTGCAGAGCCAAAAATCAGGCTTAAAATGCAGACTTTTGATTTTGTGCTTGGATACAACCAGATATACTCTCTTGGGAATCACGCAAATATCACTAAAAAAGGCGAAAATCGCATTTTTTTGAGTTTGCAAAGCGGTTTTTTTGATTAGGGAATGTCATTTATTTGTAAAAAAATGTATATTATTATTATGATGAAAAAGTTTAAACTCATTAATTTAATGTCGCTTGCTTTAACGGCACTAGCGACAGTTGTTATAATAATTGCTTGTGGCAAAGGCATTCCAGACGATATTGGAGACTTTGATAATCATAATACCATAGAGAGTTCCAAAACATTCCTAAAGAATAATATGAAAAATGAAGACTTTATGTCTTCAGTAACAATGGTTCGATCTAGTTCATCCAAACCTGTAAGTTCTTCTAGCGCAAAAGGCGGTTCAAGCAGTGGAAACGCAAGTGGTTCTTCTAGCTCAAATGTAGGCGGCAACTCCTCGGGTGCTAACCAAGGTAGTTCTTCTGGTGGTGCATCTTTATACAATCTCACTTGCGAAATTACTGGTACGGGAACTGAAAAAGTGCGGCTTGATATATCTAAGATAACTAAGGTAAAATGTGTAGCAAAAAGCAGCCCAAACGTTGATATTCCTTTAGATGCTGATGATGATTTTACTTGGTCCACTGAACCTAAGCTTGATGAGCGGAGTCCGGCAGTGGGAGCATATTCCATTCAAGTTGAAGTAGATGAAAATGCAAATGCGTGTCAAGGATTAAAAGCTGATTGCGGCACTCTTACAGTTGTTGCGGCAGTGAGCAGCTCTAGTGCGGCAGTAAGCAGTTCAAGTAGGGCAAGTAGCTCTAGCGCGGCAGTGAGCAGTTCTAGTGCGGCAGTAAGCAGTTCAAGCAGGGCAAGTAGCTCTAGTGCGGCAGTAAGTAGTTCAAGCAGGGCAAGTAGCTCTAGTGCGGCAGCGAGCAGCAGTTCTGTAGCGGTAACGCTCACTTGCGTATGGCCAAGCCCAATACCTACAACTGGAACCGCGGCTGCCAATAATGGTAGAGCGTATTTGAGATGTAGCAATAATAATACTGCTCCTACAGCAGGAACTGTTACGTGGAGTGGAACTCCGAGAGCACCTATTGCCAGCAATGCGTGGGCGTCTGCAGGGAGTTACACAGGTATTACCGTGTCAGTGACAGGTGCAACTTGCGGAACCGCTACAGGTGTTAGCGGTAGCAGCATTAGTTGCAGCAATATAACCATTCCAGCACCAGCTACGCCGAGCAGCAGTTCTGTTGCACCGAGCAGCAGCTCTGTTGTGCCGAGCAGCAGTTCTATTCCGAGCAGTAGCTCTGTTGCACCGAGCAGTTCAAGTGCTAGTGGTAATCCAACTACCATAAATACTACGGAAACACCTTTTCCTGTGGGTAGTTATCAAGTAAGTTTCACTGTAAGTGGGGCAACCACTTTCAGATGCTATATAAAACCCGGTCAGGCTGGTGATAGAAATATTGGAACTTATACGCCATCTGGTGGCTCTGCTACTAATATAATAATAGGAGGGTGGCAAACTCAAACCGAGCCTATTTCTTTAGGTATTACATCAGGTTCTGGTACTGGTACCTTTAATATAACTACGGCAGACGTGACTTGTAAAATTTCATATTAAAAAATAAAAAAGATAAAATAGCCCCCGCAAGGGGGTTTTTGTTTTAGAGGGGTGAGGGGAGTTTTTTGTATATTTATATGAGAGGTGTGTTATGTTAAAAACAGTTGTTTTAGAGAAAGCTAAAAATAAAAGAGTTGCTTTGCATTCTGTAGATTCTGAAATAGAACGATTAACAATTCGTAAAAGATTATCCATTGCTGAACGAGAAATTTCAGAAGGAAAACTATTGAGTCACGAAAATTTAAAGCGTATGAGAGGTATTATTTGAAAATCCAGTGGACCAATGGAGCAGTTTCTGAATTTATAGAGGGTTTGGGATATATTGCTGCTATTTCTCCAAACAGTGCGGCGAAAATGGAAGAAAAAATATTGAAATATATAGATATTTTAAGTAAACAGCCATTGCTAGGTCGTATTTACGAGGATGTTCCAGAATATAGAACTCTTGTTGTACATAAGCGATATAGGATATTTTATCACATAGAGAATTTAGGAAATGAAGATGTAGTAATGATAGATGCTTTTTGGCATACATCAAGGGATAAATGGACACCCTAGCCACTAAAATGAAAAAAATTACCTTTTTATTCTTGTTCTTTGTCTGCCTTGCATTTGCTCAAAAGAATGCACCAAAAAATATTAAACCAGCTAAAGATGATAAAAATGCTAAAAGCGCTAAAGAGATTCAAATTAACCTAAACGATATTAAAGGCACATTCACAGATTTCCGCGAAAAAAAGAAATATAAAACCCTAAAATTAGGCGGGCGGGTTTGGATGGCAGAGGATTTAAATTACAAAAAGAACAGACTTTTCAATTTTGATTCCGTGCAAAAGGCTTGCCCAGCTGGTTGGCGTTTGCCTAGCAAAAGCGCTTGGGAAGATTTAAAAAAAGAATTAAGCGAAATGGATCCCAAACTCAAAGCGAGAATCGGATTGGGCACTCAAGGCAAATGGTGGGCGGTCACCAGTAGCAGTCCAGACTCTGTGATTTACTATGTGGTTGTAAATTCCGGTTTTGGAGGCATAAATAAATTAAATGATGTTAACTCCGCTAATTTAGCTGTTCGTTGCATTCAGAATATCAAAGCTAAACCAAGTGAAAAGAAAAATGATATAAGATTCTACAATACCGTTAAAATAGGCTCTGGGTTATGGATGGCAGAAAATTTAAACTATAAAACCGGAAAATCTTGGTGCTACGAAAATGATGATTACAATTGCAATATGTATGGGCGTTTATACGACTGGAACACCGCAATTAAAGCGTGCCCCAGCGGTTGGCATTTACCCACGCGGCGCGAATGGAGCGAGGTATCAATGGAGGAGTTTTCCGCTATGCTCGGAGGAAGTTTAAGCGGTGAATATAGCCATGCGGTGTCTGCAGATGAATACAAATTCTTGGATAAAGAAAAATCTGGAAATTGGTGGGGCATAGCAGAGTATGGGATTAACGATGCATATACTTGGCATATTAAGGCAAACGAAAATAACATAGACGAAAAAATCACAAATAAATCCATTGGCTATTCGGTTCGCTGTGTTCAGAATATCCCTAAAACAGGCAAAACAAACGATGTAAGTCAATACAAAACAGCCAAAATAGGCAATAAAGTTTGGATGGCAGAAAATATGAATTACAAAACAAGCATAGGTAATTCTTGGTGTTTTGAAGATGATGATTTTTATTGCAAAAAATATGGGCGTTTATACGACTGGAACACTGCGTCTAAAGTATGCCCTAACGGTTGGCATTTGCCTAGCGACTGGGAGTGGAATGAATTGGAAAAATCGGCGGGTAAAGGCCTTGCTGCTGCTGCTGTTTCTGCTTTGAAAGGAGGTTTTCGCGACAACGATGCGCACGAATATACTTTGGAGCAGCAGAGAAGAGGTGAAAAAATAGGTCGCTGGCTCAATTTAGAAGAAAATGGTTTGTGGTGGACATCCACAATATTTGAAGCTACAGGCTCTGCTCAGGCTCGGACTTTATCGCCTTCGGGAGGTTTTTCCAGTACATTGAAAGATAGATCTGCGGGTCTATCGGTTCTTTGCATACAAAACCCTCCAGTTAAAAAAATCAGCAAAATATTCACAGATACTCGCAATAACAAACAGTACAACGTGATTAAAGTTGGCAACATAATGTGGATGACAGAGAATTTAAGTTACAATGCGAAAGGCAGTTTTTGTTATGAAAATAAACCAGAAAATTGCAATAAATACGGGAGGCTTTACGATTGGGATATAGCTCAAACAGCGTGTCCCTCTCCTTGGCGTTTATCTAGCCACAATGATTGGGTGAATTTGATAGAGAGTTCGGGCAACGTTTTTGCGGCTAAAAAACTTAAATCAAAACAGTGGAATGGGGAAGATAGTTATGGTTTTTCTGCATTGCCGGGTGGTTTTACCAAATCCCAGGGTTTTGCAGAAAGCGGAGAAAAAGGATATTGGTGGACAAGTGATGTGAGTGGTCCTTATGGCAAATACAAATATATGAGTTCAGACCTAGATGGCATATATCATTCCGAATATTCCAAGTCAATGGGACTCTCTGTTCGTTGCGTGATGGACTGCGGAGATTTTAGCTGCGTTATGGAATAAAAGCTTGGCTTATACTCAAAACCTCGCTCATTTTTTCCTTGACATTTGGTTTTCCGGGGAGAATTTCCAAAAGAGAATATAGTGTTATGGCGGGTTTGCCAGCAAATGTTATGACGTTTCCATTTATTGGCGGGGGAGTTTCAATTTTTTCTGGCTTGGGTGCTTCTCTAAAGAAAATTATTTTCTCTGGATTCACCAATTCTATTTCTTTGCAGAGCATTTCTTTTAAAACATTTTTTTCCCTTGGCAAAGCAGTATCTTCGCATTTTAAAAAGAAAGATACGGAGCATTTATTCAAATCTATTTCAAGTTTCTTGAACAACCTCCCCAAAATATCCTTTGCCTCTGCCGTTAATTCCAGTGGCGAATTAAAAACCAAAAAATAAGGCACATCTGTTTTTATTTCAGGAACACAAAAACTTAATAGACGCATACCCTTAGTATATACAGAATGTCCCTTCAAAGCCTCATAAAAATCATTAAGATTACTTGTTTGTTTCCACAAAGAATCATCATTTTGCTTTGCAACTTCCAAAATGGGCTTCTGCACAACCTCCAAAACAGGTTTTGGCTTAACCTCCAAAACTGGTTTTTCTAAATCGGGCGAATCGGTAAAATAAGTATAACAGACATTTGGTAAAGCATCTGTAGATGGTCGTTCTTGCTTTTCTGGTAATTGGGCGAATCGGGGTTCAGACGGTAATATCACCTCAAAACCGCCCAGTTCGCCTTGAGCCATGAGATATGTATGCAGCGGGTGAGCGTTCATATTAGATACCAAAATTCCCTTCTATTCCAAATTGCAAATAAAATCCCATTCCCTTTGCCATAAATGGAACAATATCAAAACCATTTCTAGAATCTCCGTCTGCATCGCGTACAACAACAGAACGCTCTCTTGCATTTTCTCCACCCAAAAAGCGCAAAGCTTTTATATCCAGCGGAGCGAATATATTATCTGCTTCAATAAAAAAACGCACATTTTCAAGGAAAATAATTCTTGTTTTTGATTTTAAATCTAGGTTAAGGCGAATATCCGTGCGAAAAAGAGAAGTTGTTTCGTCTGCGCATTTTGTTTCGTCTGAGCATATTTGCCTTTCCCTTTGTTCTGGAATTATCTCCCATTCATAAAGAGGTCTGTCTAAGGCTGCACGGTGGCTAATTATGAAGGATAAAAGGGAGTCGCTTCTGGGGTAAATTCTCAAATGCGAAACCATATCTAGGCGCGAATTTGCCTGCCAAGGTAGAGAACCGTCTGGAAGCTCGTATTTGCCTTGAACATGCGATATATTGCTTTGGAATGCGAGTGTGTGCAAAGTGTGAAAATCAAGAGTTACTTGGCTTCCGCCCACCCACCCAAAATCAACCTTTTGAAGCTCTTTGTAATATTCATAAGCTCGCGGAATTGGCAAAACAGGGGCTGGATAATAGCGCCCAAACCCATGCGCAGAAATTTTCAAAGCACCCAAAGAATACCTTGCTCCCGCCTTAACCACTCCGCCACTGCTCAATTTCTCGTCCCAGTCGCTACGCCATGCAACATTTCCAAAAATAGCAATATCTTTGCCAGCTCCTTTTTCTATATCAAAAGAGGCGAGTGGAACAACTTGTTTTGAAGAAAGTGAAAATATGCCACCTGCTCCAAATACGCTTGTATTATTTCCGTTTGTAATTGTGTAATGAGCATTTGCCTGAAACACATTGTCGTTTAAAACATCTTCGTTTCC
This sequence comes from Candidatus Fibrimonadaceae bacterium, assembly GCA_031281345.1. Taxonomy (GTDB): domain Bacteria; phylum Fibrobacterota; class Fibrobacteria; order Fibrobacterales; family Fibrobacteraceae; genus Fibrimonas. Next base: position 36,555 of record JAITFN010000076.1, on the reverse strand, counting down.
TATGAAATGCCATTTTTTTGAAACACTGTGATAGTCATATAAAAAGGCAAATCCCAAATCAGAGGTTTGTTCCCAAGAAATTCCAGCACTAGCGGTTAAATACGATTTTTCGTAGCCATCTATGAATTTACAATCTATTATATCGCAATAATTTAAAGGACTATTGGATTCTTGTTCAAATTTTCTAAAAGCAGAAGTATCTCTTAGAGAATCTGAGGTTTGTTTTGAAATAACTCCAGCGTAAAAATTTGTTCCGCCTAAGGTTTTGTATTCCGCAAAAGTCAAGCCATAAAACTGAGATCCTTGTATTATGATGGTGGTATCTTGACGAATGGAATATTCATCGTTTGAGTACAACCCTGTTATTGCCCAAGAATTGTGCGAGGAATCTCTGCCAAAAAATCTTCCGTATAAATCTGTGGAGAAAAGGGAAAGAGAATTGCGGTCTTTGGAGCATCCATCGCAACTTTCATTTGTTCTTTTAAACTCGGTGAAAAATTTTTCACCCATATTTTTTAGCATTGATGGTTCTAAATATCTTGCGCTAAAAGTAAAGCCATCCCAAAAGAGCCAAGGCCCTTCCATATAAATTTCACGCAAGGTTGTTCCCAGCGAAATATCAGTTTTAAAATCGCTTGAATTTCTCTGTTCAAATTGAATTGAGCCTGCAAGCCCTTGATTAAATGGATTTTCTCCGTAATGTTCACTTATGTTTATGTTTTCTATAGCGTGTGGGTTTATCACCGATAAATTGCCTGGGAAGCCAATATCTAAGTGCCGCATATTTGGTACTCTAAATTCCCCAAGGTGGTAGGCAATTTCTTCGGAGCGGCTTCCATCATAAAACAAATTGCTAGAAAAATCCATTTGCCCAGATATTCCCGGCATTTGGCTCAAATGTTCAGTTAAGTCAAAGCGAAGCCCAGCCGCATCTTCTAGCTTTTGCACAGAAGCAACACGCGGATTTTGCCACGCTCCTCTTCCTCCTACAACTGTTGCGCTTCCCAAATGCTTTGCATTTGAACGCATACTAACAACAACGTCTAGCAAATCCCCGTAGTCTTGCATTTCTACTATTGTGCTGTCGAAACCATTTTTTTTGAAAATCAAAATTGCATTTCTGCTATCCAGTTCAAATTCAAACCTACCTTTATCATCGCTTTGCCCCAGAGTTTTTCCAGAGACGTATGAAATATACGCATAAGGAATAACATTATCGGCAGATTCTTCTACCACCACGCCCCTAACAGGGGTGGCATACGAAGATGCTATGAGGAATAACAGAATAAAAAGTATAAATTGCACGGATTAAAAAATTAGTAAATTCAAATGTATGAGTCCAGTTAAACTCTACAAAAAGCTCTTTTCTCTCTACGGTGCCCAAGGGTGGTGGCCTGTGCGTAGCGAATTCAAGGGCAGGGGTTATCATCCTAATGTATTTGGCTTGCCAAAAACAAGAAAAGGCAAATTTGAGGTTTGCATGGGCGCAATTTTAACACAAAACACAGCTTGGACTCAAGTGGAAAAAGCCCTTACAAACCTCTTTAATGCAAAAATAAACACCCCAGAAAAAATCCTCAAAACAGATAATGAAACAATTGCTACCCTGATAAGCCCAGCCGGCTATCGAAACCAAAAAACCAAATATTTAAAAAACATAGCGCAATGGTTTATAGATAACTATCGAAAGGAACCCAGTCGCGATAACTTGCTCCAAGTAAAGGGCGTTGGCAGAGAAACCGCAGATTCAATTTTGCTTTACGCTTTTCATTTGCCAACTTTTGTCATAGACACATACACAAAAAGAACTCTTGCCGCTTTGAAAATCTTTGACGAAAAAACTCCCTACGAAACGCTACGCTTGTGGTTTATGGAGAATCTAGAGTTATCTGTGCCGTTATTTCAAGAATATCACGCTTTATTTGTGGAGCTGGGGAAGAATAGAGAATATTCAAAACTTTTTCCTTAATCCGATTTAACTTGTATTTCAAATCTGCATCTTCAATTTCGTTGAATAATTTTACCGCAAGTTTTTCCAAAATGCTCAAATCCCTTATAATTTGGCTCAATTCCTCTTTTGAGGATGTTTCAATATTTATGAGTTTTTCCGTTGTTTGTTGCCAAAGAACATTTAATTCTCCAACATCGTTGTCTGTTGGCACATTGTTCAAAAGATGGTTTATTCTGTTTATAATCAAATCCCAGTCGTAATGGCTTTTAGCAAATTCAGTGGATTTTTGCGGTGCATCTTGCAGAAGTTTTTTGTTTGTACAAACTTTCAATAGAATTTTATAAAGTGCATTATGGTCGTTTATGCTAAAAATACGTCCGCACTTTTCGCTATCTGTTATATCAACCGCAGCATCTATATCGCTGGTTATTGTATAGCAGCCGTGAAACAGAGCCTCTGCGGTTACATTTGGTGCACCGCCTTCCACAACGGAAGTAAGGGCAAAAATTTTAGCTTTAGCATATTCCGCATAGAGTTTTTTCTTATCTGTTATGTTGCCTAGAAATTTCACTCGCTTTTTTAATTGCGGAAAATTCTTGAAATATTGGTCTGTAAATTCGCTGAACTTGGCTTCTACCGGTCCAGCAAGGTGAACTTTCCAATTTGGAAGATTGTTTGCTACCATTGCAAAGGCTAGCAAAAGAATGTGGTTTGCTTTTTGATCTGTGCCAATGCGGCCTACGGTTAAAATTATATTTTCCTTTACGTATTTTATAATTTGTTCGCCGCTTGCGTTAAAAAATCCGTTGGGAATGTGCTCAACAATAAAAGGAGGCCATTTTTTATTCAAATATTCTGTCATTTTATAACAGGAAGTAGAAATAACATCGCATGAAGCCAGCGTATTAAAAAACAATGGGTCTTCCCACCTAATATTGTCCATCCAATACTTGTTTGCGTCTAGGTAAAGATAAACTTTTCCATCTGGACGTTTTTGCTTGTATTCTTGTATAAACACACAAGTTGTGGGATATAATCCTCTCATTATAAGAATATCTATCTTTTGGTAATTTTTGTTCACATAATTTACGGAATTAAAAACAAAGACTTCTATATTGCCATTTGAACTAGGAATAAAATCCATTTCAAGCCCGGGCAAAAGCTCCAAATATGGATAATCTCCGGTATTTTCTCCAACCATAACCGCTTTATAGCCAAAATTCTTGTGTAGCATAAAGGGGATTAGTCCACATTCTTTCAGAAGCTGGGTATTGTTCCAGTGATTGGGCTGCGAAGCTAGAGTATAAACGGAAGGCATTTCAACCGAATTTAGAAAATTCTATATTTTGCGCGTAAAAAAATGGCCATTTTGCATAACTCTCTGCTATCGTTAGACTTTCTTCAACCAAGCCGCACATTTACGGGCTTGATTAGCATCGCCAAAAATAAAAAGTGAATAAAACGGGATTTTTCAGTGTACGAGAAATACATGAAATTTGTATATTTAGTGTCGTGAGGATGTCGTGTAAAATAGGGGGTTTTTATGGCTACTATAGATGCCAGATTTGGGCAGATAAAGGATAGGACTGTGGGCTACAAGCCTATGCACTATTGCGTTGGGGATAAATCTAAAAAATACTTGCAGGCTTGCCTCAAAGCACACGAAACTATTATGGACGTGCTTACACCCCAGGCTCGTGAAAGCATTACGCCGAGAGAGGCTAAATCAGCCGTGCTTGCATACGTGGCTATGGACGACGCGGGAAAGAAAGAACTCATCAAGAAAATCGCCCTGTCCGGCTATGGCTTGAAGAATGAAACGAAGTCCATAACGCTTGAAGAGCTTGCTAACACATGGTACGAACAAAGAGTGGCGCAGGGAGCAACGGAAACAAACAAGAGAATTGCACTGCAGCTAAAACAGGTTTTCTTGGACTTTTTTGATCATACAGGAATGAAAGAGGTGTCAGATTTAAAACCAGACACCGCTCATAAGTTTTTGGCATGGCGTAGCAAAATGAATTACGGCAATAATAGCGGGCAGACAACAAGCGCAAGCGTTCTTAGACTTAATTTGCAGATACTCCGTCAGATGGCAAAAATAGCGTCTCGCAACGGATGGATTACAAACCAGAGCATTTGGGACGATGTGAAGGTCAAGAGCATAGCTGGAGTCAATGCCAAAGTAGTTGAACCCCTGACCGTTGATTTGCAAAAAAGCCTTCTGGAGGAACTAAGAGGAATGAAGGCAGGGCTTCATGATTCGGTTCTTCTTTTGCTACTGACAGGCATGAGAGTCGGCGAGCTTGAAAATCTGTCCCCTGAAAGCTTGCGTAGCAACGCAATTACTTTGCACGGTGAAGCTGTTGGCAACGCGAAGCCTTTAAGTGGCAAAAGTGCGTCTGCGGCAAGGACATTGCCTGTCTGCCCAAGCGTTGCCAAAATTTTTGAAAGGGGGCATATTTTTACCGCAGGAAAAATAAGAAAGACGATTCAAAGCAGTTGGTTCAGGAAGAAATTCAATGGAATCCATGCGCATAGGTTAAGGCATTCATTCGCGGTTAACAAACTGCTTTCCAAAACAGCCGACCTGCAAATGGTGAGCTATCAGCTTGGGCATAGCGACATAAGCCTAACAGCGAACCTTTACGGAAAATTTGTTCCCGAGCATTTCAAGGCAGGGTTTGAGGAAGCTATAAAGGAGCGGAAGGAATTGGTTGAGTGGCTGGAGAATGGGTATTTTGGTGAATAAATTTCTAAAAATTTACCTAAAATGCCAACATTAATTTTCACATTAATTTTCACATTTCAGTTTACATTTTTTTGTACATAAAAAAACATTAATTTAGCGAAATATCTGACATATTCACATTTTAATGTTTTTCATAATGTAAATAAGAAAACATTGAACGGGGACATAGCTTCGTCATATTGGTATAAATTCTCTTGCGTTTATTTTCCCACCCTCTCGGGCAGTCGGGCGCAATATGCCCCGTCAGCCCAGCAGCGGGCAGAACCGCCGTCCGGCTATCGCAAGCATATAGAGGTTGACATTGGCGTAAGCAGCCATAAGCCGTTCCGCATTCTTGGCAATGCCTTTGTATGGCAATTTCCTGAACCTGAAAATATCCTTCAGCACATGGAACACATATTCAACCGTACGGTTGGAATAATAGTAAGGCTTGATAAGCGAAACTATATTCGACCACGGAACGACGGATCCGCTTCTTCTTGTTTTGTGTTTCCAAATCCGAAAAGGTAAGTATTTTTTCCATATATAGAAATATAATTTATTTCTAACAAAAAAACAATGACTTAATCAGCATTTACGTTAGAATACAATACAGCCTACAACCTTTCTTTGAGCGGACTCAAAACGCCTATGCGGGAAGGATTTTACACAAAAAGAGAACCTGCAATGAGTGCGAGGAATTTGAAAAGCTATTAAAGCGTTGGCTGTCGAGTATGCGGAGAAAATGATAGAGATAGGCAATTCCGAGAAAAGTCGAATGTATTGAAGAGAGATTTTCTATATTGCCTTTATGCCAGCTAAACGCAAATACAAAGATTCGGTTTTCACTTCCTTGTTCAAAGACAAGAAGCGGCTGCTGGAATTGTACAATGCAATAGAGGGAACTTCCTACAAAGACCCCAATATAATAAACATCAACACATTGGAAGGCGTTCTGTTCGCAAACAGGCAGAACGATATATCTTTCACTATAGGTGGCAAATTGGTTGTGCTCATAGAGCATCAATCTAGCGTAAATGAAAATATGCCTTTGCGTTTTCTGATATATGTGTCTAAGGTATATGAAAAGATAATAGACCCCAAAGGCATTTACAAACAGAGTTTGATAAAAATCCCAAGGCCCGAATTCATAGTCCTATACAACGGCGTGGACAAATACCCGAAAGAAAAGATATTGAAGCTTTCAGACGCATTCGAGCAAATCGTCATAAAGAAAGCTCCTGAGCTGGAATTGTCAGTCCGTATGTTGAACATAAACAAGGGTCATAATCCAAAGCTGGAGCATAGGAGCAAGAACTTGGCAGATTACTCAGCCTTTGTAGCAAAGGTCAGGGAATTTCAATCCAGTGGCAATCCTTTGAAGGAAGCGATAGAGAAAGCTGTTGTTTACTGTATAGACAAAGGAATATTGCGTGATTATTTGAGACAAAATTCATCGGAGGTAGTGAATATGATGACTACAGAGTTCAAATTGAAAGATGCCATCGCCGTTGCCAGAGAGGAAGGCGAGGCTAAGGGCATGGCCAAAGGCGAAGCTAGAGGCATGAAAAAGCTGCTTGCCCTATGGGAAAAAGGTATTCCTCTGACGGAGGCTAAACGAAGGCTTGGGATTTCTAGGAATTATGCTGTACGTTGATTTTGTTGCAATTAGCGAGTGCAAAGCATAGGCATTAAAGTTTTTAGGGCTTAATGCCTGTTCTGTCTTAGTCACATTAATGAATGATAATCTACTGTTATCCTTCATTCACAAAAATCCTAATCCTATTCCTAGGATGCAAAGCAGTTAATATCTGCCTCTGTTTGTATGTAGTGAGATAATTGCATATCGCAATATTGATTGTCATAGATATTTCTCCTTGTGTAAAAGCGTAATATATATATATGTCCTAGTTTAAAAATGTGTGGACATTAGACACTGTGATAGCAAAGTTTCAAAGCGACAATCTTTCTTTTGTCTGAATTTAATCTTGCAGGCAGCGGACACTGAATAAGTCGCCCTTATCACTGATGATGCAGTATACGCGATCGTCGATGTCGCCCATACTCCTGAAGTAGGCATCGTTGCTGTTGCTTTCGCTGGAACTCCACCAGTAGCCGAAATTGCCGATATGGTTGAAATAATCATTCTGATTGCAGTCGCCGCCAGGCAGGGCGTAAAAACCGAACTTATCCTCGCCGTTGCCAGATTTTCCTTCGTAATCCTTCCACCCACTAACCGCTTTAAGGAACTTGCCTGCTGTTTTATAACCGCCAGTCGTTTCCATCAATACTTCCCATTCAGCATTGCTCGGCAAATGCCAACCATTTGAGCAAACCTTCATAGCCGTATTCCAATTATACAACCGTCCGTACTTTTTGCAGTTGGCAGGTTTGTTGTCATAACATTTTGAACCACTCGTCTCATAATTCAAATTCTCCGCCATCCAAACCTGTTCGCCGATTTTTACGGTTTTGTATATTTTGCCATCTCGTGTATCGGTGAAGGTGCCTTTTTGCTGGGCAAAGAGGGTTGTGCAGAGGAGAAGGAATGTTGCGGTTTTGTTCATTTTCTTTTAATATAGAATTTTCTAAATTTCTACCATGCGTTCCTTCTGCTTGGTGATAATCCTCTTTGCGTTTTTTGCACAGATTAAGTCTTATGCAACCGAGCAAATTCCAAGTTATCTTATATACAATGGCAAACAATATCCATTGGGTAACCTTTTATATCCTTATCTAAAAAAAGCAAAAAAGGAATGGAGAGATACAAATGATTGGTGTTCAGCATTAGCGGGAGGATACTATGCAAAATTTGAAATAGTTGGTAATGAGTTGAGATTAAAAGATGTTAGAAACTGCTCTAAGAGCTTATTGAAAGAATTTCTATCTGCTTTTGATGTAAAAGATTCAATATTCAAATTGGACTTGTTCACAGACTCAATAGTCATAGCTGAGGGTAAACCCTTGTATGGTTATGTACACGAATATTATTCCATTCTTCATTTTGAAAAAGGGAAATTTATAAAAGAAACCCGTATGGATTACAAGGAACATCTAAATATCAGATTGGATAAACGGGCTTGGTTAAAAATTTCGTCAAGCGAGGATGATTATTCAGGAATGTTCTTCGGAAATATATCTGAAAATGATTATGAAACTAGTTTAGAAATCATAGAACATTATCTGGAAACAAAAAAAGGAGATAAATCTGAGTTTCTAACTGAATTGAAAACGAAATACAAAAAGAAATTTGGGAAACCTATGAGCGATTTTGAATTTAAAATTCAAAGGATAAAATTTAAAGACGGATATGAACTTGAAATAACAAGAACGCTATACGGTGCGCGAACAAAGTTTATCGAAAATCAAAACTCCCTGGTTGAAGTTAGATTGAATATAGAAGAATGGCTGGATTTTATAAGGGCTTTATCTATTTGTTGTCTTGATAAATGGGAACGAGTACCAAGACAGATAGGTCGTTATTCCCCTAGTGAAGTGGGTGGAGTGTTCTATATTTATTCTTCCAGCAAAGGCAGTGCTTACGATGAACGTTATGAATTTCCCATCAAATCAGGACAATTATCGAATTTGAAGAAATTTGAAAAAGTTATGGAAAATATTATTGAGAAAGTGGACTCCACTGACGATTTGATTCTAATTCAAAAGAGTAGGTCATTTGACATAGTCATACCTTAATTTTCTTTGCCGTCTCGCGTGTCGGTAGGTGCCTTTTTTCTCATATTTTGTTTCAAGTTCTTCTTTATATCTTTCTCTGGCAATTTCAGATACCGCTTTATTATATGCATCATCCAGTTTTTTTCTTTCTGCCTCATCAACAGTTTCATACATTGCTTTAAGTTCAGCATCTTCCTTCCAAAACAAAGGCTCTGGTTTTGCTTTCATTTTTGCTTTAAATTTCTTTACCAGTTCATTATAAGAAGAATCACTAGTTTCTAAATTAATTTTGTTGTCCTTACCGTAACACAAGAGCGGCAGCATAAGCAGAATAATTGCGGCGATTGTTGCGGTTTTGTTCATTTATTGCAAGGTAGAAAAATCTGTCTCATATTGACAACAATAACATATATGAAGCATTAATCCGCTTCGCTATCTATCGGTTCTTCTTTCCATTCATAGTCAACAATAGGAAAAGTATTGTACAAACTGTCAATATATAGTTCGCCGATATATAATTTGCCAGAGAGTGCATTTTTGCATCCAAAATAGTTTGTCCATTCGGCAATATGCTTTTTTTCATCTATTAATTTGAATGAAAAACAATTTCCTACTCGAAAAAAATAAACGTCATTATCTTTTTTCTCTATTTTATCAGACGAAAGAGTCATAACATTAATATCATCACTATATGTTATCCTAGTCATTTGATTTCTTTGTATCTTCATCGTTACAGGTTTTTTTGTTTTTCCATCGTTCCACAGACTTGGATAATTGTATACCACATAGCTATTGCCTGCTTTTTGAATCAGTAACCACGTAGCTTCGTAAGGTGCTTTTTGCTGGGCAAAGAGGGCGGTGCAGAGCAGTGTGCAAGCAAGGGCGGCGGTGAGTTTGGGTGTGAGCATTTCGCTAATCGTCCTGCACACAACGCACGGATAATAGGAACGTCTTATCTTTGTATTTGCTGTTCACATAGTCGCTGTCGTTGTAAATGTTTCGTAAGTAGGCGTATGAAGCCTTGTGTTCTGTGGCAGTCCACCAACTGCCGTTGTTGCCATAACCGGCGAAAACGGAGAAATTATCATCAGACGAGCCAAAGCCGCCCGGCAGGGCGGAAAAGCCATACTTATCATCGCCGTTGCCAAACTTTCCTTCGTAAACATCATCCCAGCCACTCTTAGCTTTAAGATACTTGCCTGCTGTTTTTTCATCGCCAACCGCTTTAATTAATTTCTGCCACTCTTCCTTGCTAGGCAAATGCCAACCCTCTGGACAAGCCTCCTTTGCCGTTTTCCAATTATATAATCTCCCGTATTTTTTGCAGTTTTTAGGTTCTTCCGCGTAGCATTTAGAACCGCCAAGCTCATAATTCAAATTCTCCGCCATCCAAACCAGCTTGCCTATTTTTGTGGTTTTGTATGTTTTGCCGTCTCGCTTGTCGGTGAATGTGTCTTTTTGATGTGCGATGGTTGTGCCAGAGTCTTTTCTCTTTCGGCTGTTTTGGAATCCCATTGGAACAATGGGAGATAAATCTATAATATACCTAAATAAAACCCGTATTTCTTCTGGCATTTTTTCCTTAAAACGAATATGTGTAAATTCAGGATTATCCTCACAGCCTCCCCGTATATAACGAACCTGATTATCAATTTCTAATATGCAAGCCCAAGGACCTAACCCCGGTCCATCATCATCATCCAATGAGGGAAATTCATATTCCTGATTTAATGCAGAAACCATATTTTTAATTTTCAACTGTTGCTCGTCTGTAAGCTTGCCCCTATATTCCTTATTCCCACGCCATTTTCGAGCAGTGAATATTATGCTATCGTTAACTATATCAATGGAATATGGATACAGTAAAGTCTCAATTACATTGCCATTAATAGTGTCTAAAGACACTCTTATCCCTGCTGGATCGCGAAAGAGCAAAGAAATATTAAAAGGCTTGTCTTGTATGCAGCGGACACTATATAGGTAGTTCTGATCGTGGTAATTGAAGTAGTAAACCATATCTCGGTAGTAGGCGAAGTAGCTAGAGTACTCAATAGTACTCCACCAGTAGCCGTAGTAGCCAACAGAGTCGAAACCGCCATCGGAACCGCTGCCGCCAGGCAGAGCCGAAAAGCCGAACTTATCCTTGCCGTTGCCATTTTCTTTCCACCCGTTAACCGCTTTAAGAGACTTGCCAGCTGTTTCTGCATTGCCAACCGTTGCAATCAATATTTTCCACTCAGCATCGCTCGGCAAATGCCAACCATCCGGACAAGCCTTCATAGCAGTTTCCCAGGCATACAACCTACCGTATTTATCGCAGTAGGCTGTACTATCGTTGTAACATCTGCTGCCTTCCGCCTCATAATTCAAATTCTCTGCCATCCAAACCTGCTCGCCGATTTTTACGGTTTTGTAGGTTTTGTTATCGCGTTGGTCGGTGAATGTGCCTATTTGCGGTTCGTATTTCGGTTCGCAAGCAACAACGCAGAGCAATGTGCAGAGGAGAAGGAATGTTGCGATTTTGCTCATTCTGTTTGACCACCGCTCGAACTAGAATTTGGCTCTGGCTTATAAAATGTGAGAAAAATTGAAACCGTGGTATTGCCATTTTCAATAGGTTTAAATTTCCAAGTGGCTACGAAGCTCTTAATTGCTTCTTCAAATTCGGCATATTCTGCTGTGCTGGCAACTATATCAACATCAGTCACGTAACCACTTTTGGCAACTTCAAATTTGAATATAACAATAATCCTATCATCTAAATCAGGTTTTAGCTTTAAATACTTATTTTGAATTTTTGCTAATCCTGATGAGTGACGATTTAAATTTGAGAAAATATCATTGAACGGTCGTACTCCATTTATAAGAAACGCTCTTGTTCCTGCTTTATTTGTTGGAGGAATGGTTGCGAATTTATAGAGAATTGTCACTGTGGCACTATCATTTTTAACATTCCATTTCCAAGCAGCTACTTTATTCTTAACCGCTTCATCAAATTTGGTATTTTCTGTTGAACTACTCATTATATCAACATCAATAACCTTGCCACTTTTTGCGATTGTGACTTTAAGTAAAACATTGCCTTCAAAATTCAAATTCATCAAATGTTTAAGGTAAATGCTTCTTAAACCTAACATACCACTATCTACAATAGCCTCAATTTCTTTTTTTGAATAAGAACTTGTCGCTTCTTGTATTTCAAATGTTGTTTTAGGAAATACTCTTAGTTCATAATCCTTAAAATGACTACCCATCGTTGAAAAACATAACGAAGGCAGTATAAGCAAAATTGCGGCGATTATTGCGGTTTTGTTCATCTTCTTTTAATATAGAATTTAAATTTATTCTTTTTGATGAATGAAAATACTTTCTGACCTTTTTTGTCCTATGGGAAATATAAAAATTTTTTCCAGCACTCTCTTTCCAATAGAAGCATAATCTTGAAAAATGTCTCCACCTAAAGAAGAAACATTGATTATATTTTTTGCATTTTCATTACTATATAAAATCAACGTTTTATCTTTAAAATTTACACTTTGTTTTTCTATGTGAAATCCTTCAAAGAAATTTTTTGTAATGTAAAAAATTTTTGTTCGTCTATCAAAAAATATATATTGATTGCAAGCACAAGCGTTATTGTACAAAGAAAAACAATCATAATCAAGAACGCTATCTTTGTAATGATATTCGTAATCAATTGAACTTTCATCTTCCGCATTGATTTCGTATATTTTTTTCAAAGAATTATTTGTTCGATGATACAAAGTATATATATACGAAGAATCTGTTTCTTTCACTGACACAAAAACAGAATCTTTGCCTGCCGCATATAATTTATGGGAAACCAATAAAAAAAATAGTATAGCCTTAACAATATTCATTATTGTAATATAGAATTTTCTTCATTCTAACTTCAGATAAGGAGCAGTTCTGATTCCTACATCAGTTAATTTGTACCTGCTATTGATTCGTGAAAATTCAAAGTAATTCTGTTCTCCGCTATCTTTATGAGAAATCCGTAGTTTTATGTTGGGAGAAATATTACCGCAAGGGTTAAATGGATATTCAACAAAAATAGAATATTTGGTGTCTGAATTTAATATCAATGATAATTCTTTTTTCAAGAGTTCAAAATTGTCAGTTATAAATTGCTTAATAGTATCATTTGAGGCATCTATAAGTTTTTCGAGAGTTAAGTTTGCAAGCAAATCATTGAGCAACCATTGTTTAAATTCTCTTTCAAAGATAGTAAATGAATAATAACTCCCATCTTTCGCTAAATAAGATACTCTAGTTGTATCTGAATGGGGCACTTTGCTCTTTTCAACTGAGAAAAAATCGAGATCTCCCAGATATTTACCGCTGTCGTCCCGCTCACTGAAATTTTCTATCAAAACGTTGTTCAATGTGTCAATAAGCATTACTTTTCCGCCAACAAATTCATTATGTTCACAATATTCATCCAAACACTCTTTTTTTGCACCTTTGAGTGCCAATAACATTCCGTTTTTCACAATATCCAAATAGTTATAATCAGCAGGAATAACTACATTTCCATTCCTATCAAACATTCCTATAAAGTATGTTTTGCGGTCAATAAAATTAAAGAAACCTTCACATTGGTGGTGAATAACGTTATCGAAAAAATATACGCTGTCTATGCCAAATACTCTCCCTTCCTTTGTGAGAAAGTAATTCTTCCTCTCTCCATCATATTCTTCAACGGCAATAATCTTGTCAAACTCATCCGAAGAAGTACGTAAAAACTTTAGCTCGATTTTTATATTTCCCTTTTTGTCTTTATAGCCAATTAAATTAATTAAATTACTATCACCATAAAACGCAGTCCAAATATCATTGTCTTGCTCCGATACGGGTAAATCTGCATTTTTTGTTGCATTGCTTCGATTAGCGCACCCTATCAGCAAAAGCAAGGCTAATAGAGTGATTGTAGCAATTATTGCGATTTTGTTCATTTTCTTTTAATATAGGAAAATTCTATATTTTTCTTTATGTATTCTAAAATCCCTCTATTTTTATTATTCCTAACATTTGCTGTATATGGGCAAAGCCCAATGCAAGTATTTGCTAAAAATCATACTAAATGTTGTTGTGGCAAATTCACGGCAGAGTTTATTAAAGGTACGGATTGTGAGAATATCTTGTGGCAGGTTCTTAACGCCGATAGTAGATATTATTGGGAAGACGATGATAAAGATAAACATTGGAAAGAATTTCAAGAAGGGATATCTAGACCTTATGGACATATACTCTATTGTGCGCTTATTAGCTCTAAGTTTGCGTGTATTAATGATCCTCTGCCTTGTCCCGGACAAAAAAGTGGTTGCTCTACCAGTAGCAATACAAATCCTTCAGATGAGTTGGAGGATTTAGATTAGTTATGAAACCCATAAACCAAATCGTTATTTCGCTAACCTTGCTGGCATTGTTAATAGGGTGCTACAAAGCTAATAAAATTCCAGCCACAGAACAAGCACAGGTTATTGCCGAACAACAACAAGAAATAGCCACGCAGCAGGCAGGAATTGCTGTGCAACAAAAAGAGCTAGTCAAAGAGCCATATATAATAAGCACAAAAGAGCATTTAGAAAATTTTTCTCGGCTGGTTAACGAAGGGAATGATTTTAGGAACCAAGTAGTTAAACTAGAAGCAAACATTATGCTCAACGATACGGTGAATTGGAAAAATTGGGATAAAAAACCGCCTGCTGATAGTTGGGTGCCAATAGGGAATAAAGAAAAAAGATTCAACGGAATTTTTGAAGGCAGTGGCTATGTGATTAGCGGTATTTACATAAATTCCAAAAACGAAGACCAGGGCTTCTTTGGGTATTTAGATCCCAACGCAGAAGTAAAAAATCTCGGCATAGTTGCTTCTTATATTAAGGGCACTTATGGGATAGGTGGGCTTGCAGGAGTATATGGCGATCTGAATCAGAATAACTCTATTAAGAGTGACTCTATTATAAGGTCTGGCCGCAATATAAGCAACAGTTACTTCAGAGGCACGGTAATAGGAGAAAGAGGAAATATTGGTGGGCTTGTGGGATTAAACTACGGTTTGATAGTCAACAGCCATTCCGCAGGTACTGTGAAAGGAGATGGCTATATAGGAGGGCTGGTGGGTGTTAATGATGGCACAATAAACAACTGCTATTCCTCCAGCATAGTTACGGGAGTTTATGATGTTGGCGGGCTTGTGGGGCGACATTCTAGCAGAGTAATAGTCAACAGCTATTCAAGCGGCACGGTTATTGGAGCAGTTGACATAGGCGGGTTAGTTGGGTATTTCAATGCCGAAGCGATAATCAACAGCTATTCCACAGCTTCTGTGAAAGGAGAAGGAAGCATTGGCGGGCTTGTTGGTATGATTTTAGATGGCATTGTGAGCAATAGTTATTCTTCTGGCAATGTAAAAGGAATATACCGCACAGGAGGGCTTGTTGGATATATAGGTGGGCCAGGTTCGGTTATCAACAGCTATTCCAATGGCTTGGTGACCGGAGGAAAAAACGGAGTTGGCGGTATGATTGGTTTTAACAAAAGAGAAATATATGGATCTCACGGAATTCCGTATGAAAGTGTTATAGCCAGAAGTTATTACGATAAGCAAACGAGCAAGCAAAGCGACAAATGCAAATATGCGGGCAAAACCTCAGCGGAGATGAAAAAAAAGGCAACTTTTGCCGGCTGGAATTTTGAAAAAATTTGGGCTATAAACGACAAAATAAACAATGGCTATCCGTATTTGCTCGGTTCCGATTATATAGAAAATTACGAGCATATAAGAAATGTTATGAAATTAGACCATTCAAGAATTTTCAGAGAAAATACTTGCCCCGTGGAATCAATGGTAATAACTACTGCCAAAGAATTGGCAGATTTTGCAAGAGCGGTAAGTAATGGTAATAATTTTCTGAACAAAACTGTTGTGCTCGGTGCAAATATTATGCTCAACGATACGGCGAATTGGAAAAACTGGGAGAGCAGTCCACCAAAAAACAAATGGATACCTATAGGAACCAGAGAAAATAGATTCCACGGAACTTTTAATGGAAATGGTTTTACCATAGGCGGAATTTACGTAAATAATTCAAAGAATGAACAAGGTTTGTTTGGTGCTATAGATATAAAAGGAGAGGTAAAAAATCTTGGGGTAGTTGCTTCTTACATTAAAGGAGAATATAAGGTCGGTGGAATTGCAGGGATTAATTTGGGCAAGATATACAACTGTTATTTCACTGGCATGGCAGTGGGAATTAACGATGTGGGTGGGATTGCAGGAGAAAGTGTATCGTATATAAGAAATAGCTATTCTGCGGGCATAATAAATGGATCTAACAATGTGGGAGGGATTGCAGGATCCACTTTCAAAAATGATATTGACCGTAGCTATTCTATAAGCTTAGTGACGGGGGCATCTAATGTAGGTGGATTGGTGGGTAGCGGTAAGAACGAAAGTATAGCCGATAGCTACTCTGCTGGAATAGTAAAGGGAAGCGGCGGTTCCACAGGTGGGCTGGTTGGATTTCTTGATGGTAATAGTTCTATATACCATAATTATTCTGCTAGCGAGGTTATAGGAATTAAAGATTTCACAGGTGGGCTGGTTGGATTCAAACAGGGTGAACAGGTTGCTTCGAGATTAAGAAATTATTATGATATAATAAAGACGAATGTGCCAGACGGCTATACGGGTATGGGCAAAATCACAGCGGAGATGAAACAAAAGGCAACTTTTTCCGATTGGGATTTTGAAAGTACTTGGGCTATAAACGACACAATAAACAATGGCTATCCGTATTTGCTAGGTAGCCCTCAGTTTTGAATGCAACGAACACTATAAAAACTGCTATTCTTACTGTTGCCACTATTAAGAGTGTACTCATCGTTGTTTTTTATATGGAGGTAAAAAGCAACTCCACCGTGCGAAGAGGCATGCCACCAATAGCCTTCTCTGCCGCCATCGTAGAAATTGCCATCTGACCAGCCACTGCCGCCCGGCAGAGCTGAAAAACCGTAAATATCTATGCCGTTGCCCGGTTCTTCGCTTTCTTTAAAATCATTCCATCCGCTAGCCGCTTTAAGAAATTTGGGAGACTTGTTAACAGTTTCCATCAATGCTTTAAAATTTGCTTCTGTGGGTAAATGCCAACCTTTTGGGCAAGCTTTTATAGCCATATTCCAGTCATAAAGCCTTCCATATATTTGGCAGTTTACAGGTTCATTATCATAACATTTGCTGCCTTTCATCTCATAATTCAAATTCTCCGCCATCCAAATTTGCTTGCCGATTTTTGTGGTTTTGTATATTTTGCCGTCTCGCATATCGGTGAAAGTGCCTTTTTGCTGGGCAAAGAGGGTGGTGCAGAGGAGCAGGAGTGTGGCGGTTTTGTTCATTAGATTACCACTCAATTAATTTGTACTCGTTCTTGGTTCGTAAAAATTTAAAACAATTTTGTTCTCCGCTAACTTTATGAGAAATACATAGTTCAATTTTGTGATTATCGCAATCGGCAACTGAGTGTGAAACATAAATATAATATTCACTTTCCGAATTTAATATTGATGATAATTCTTTTTTCATATCTAACATCCCATTGAATAACAATTGTCTAAATTCTCTTTCAATGACAGTAAATGAATAATAACTTCCATCTTTCGCTAAATAAGATATTCTAGTTGTATCTGAATGTGGAACTTTGCTCTTTTCAACTGAAAAAAAATCGAGATTTCCCAGAAAGGTGGTATCACCGTCCCAAGTGGTGAAATTTTCTATCAAAACATTGTTCAACGTGTCAAGGAGCATTACTTTTCCGCCAACAAATTTACTATGTTCACAATATTTATCCAAACACTCTTTTTTTGCACCTTTGCGTGCCGCTAACATTCCGTTTCTCACTTTTTCCAAATAGTTATAATCGGCAGGAATAACTACATTTCCATTCCTATCAAACATTCCTATATTGTCTGTTTTGCGGTCAATAAAATTAAGGAAACCTTCACATTGGCGGTGAATATAGTTATCGAAAAAATATACGCTATCTATGCCAAATATTCTCCCTTCTTTTGTGAGAAAGTAATTAGTCCACTTTCCATCATATTTTGCTGTAACGACAATAATCCTGTCAAACTTATCCGAAGAAACATCACTAAACGTTGGCTTGATTTTTATTGTTCCATTTTTGTCTTTATAGCCAATTAAATCAAGCGAGTCATCTCTAAATGCAATCCAAATATCGTTGTTTTGTTCCAATACGGACAAATCTGCATTTTTTGTTGCATTGCTTCGATTACCGCACCCTATCAGCAAAAGCAGAGCTAATAGAGTGATTGCGGCGATTGTTGCGATTTTGTTCATTTATAGTAAAATAACAAATTTTTGTAAATTCACCATAAGGATTTACTATGAAAAAAATTCTATTCTTGCTACTCCTGTTATTCACCATAAGCGATGATGCTTGGGCTGAGGGAAACTCAGCCATTTGGAACGGCAAAACGGACATTAAGTGGTATAGCGATTCGAAAACCGAGTTCACAATAACAACGCCCGAGCAGCTTGCTGGGCTTGCCAAGCTGGTTAATAAGGGGAATCGTTTTGAAGGCAAAACAATCAAGCTCGGTGCTAACATCATGCTCAACGACACGGCTGGCTGGCAGAACTGGGCAAACAAGCTGCCCAAAAACAAGTGGGAGCCAATAGGAACTTATATTTACGAAATTGACGAAAGAACGCCTAGATTCCTTCAAAATCCTATTGGAGATTATTTGATATATTGGTTTGTACCTGAATTCATTCAGAAGGCATTGAGGATGGAGTCCACGGATTTAAGTTTCAAGGGAACCTTTGATGGCTGCGGCTTTGTTATCAGCGGGATGTATATCAACAATAATCTGAAAGTTTACCAAGGCTTATTTGGGTATGTTGATGGAGAGTTAAGAAATCTTGGGGTTCGTGCTTCTTATATAAAAGGCGGCAATGTTGTAGGCGGCCTCGTGGGAACTAGTAGCAGTATAGTGAACTGTTATTCCTTTGTTGTGGTGAGAGCAGGAATAAGTGTTGGCGGGCTGGCAGGAGTGGCTGACATTATAAGGGGCAGTTATTCCACCGCTTTGGTGTCGGGCAATGGCTACGTTGGCGGGCTGGTGGGAAGCAATGAAGAACCAAATATGAAATATCAGTAAAAAATAGCTACTACAACACGGAAACGAGCGGGCAAAGCGACATAGGCAAAGGCGAAGGTAAAACTACAGCAGAGATGAAGAAAAAGGAAACTTTTGAAGGCTGGGATTTTGATAAAACTTGGGGAATGGATAGCGCGGTGAATGGGGGGTACCCGTATTTGCAGGGCAAAGAGGGTGGTGCAGAGTAGGGTACAGACTAGGGTGGCGGTCAGTTTGGTGGCAAAAATATTTTCATATATTATTGTTATGAAAGCTATAATAGATATTCCAGAGAAAAAAGTTGCATCTACTTTGGATGTTTTGCGGAGCATTTCTTATTTGAAGGTAATTCCGCTGACTGATGAGAAGTTTCTTCTTATGCAGGAGATAAAAGAGTCCGTTAAGGAGATGAATGAGATAAAAAGAAAAAAGAAAACAGCCCGCAATGCAAGAGAATTTTTGAATGCAATATGAAGTAAAAACTGTTTCCGTATTTGAAAGACAATTTAAAAGACTGGCAAAAAAATATCCCTCGCTTAAAGCGGATTTACTATGAAAAAAATTCTATTCTTGCTATTTCTGTTATTCATCGCAGGCGATGAGGCTTGGGCTAAGGGAAACTCAGCCATTTGGAACGGCAAAACGGACATTAAGTGGTATAGCAATTCGAAAACCGAGTTCACAATAACAACGCCCGAGCAGCTTGCCGGGCTTGCCAAGCTGGTTAATAAGGGGAATGATTTTAAAGGCAAAACAGTCAAGCTCGGTGCGAACATCATGCTCAACGACACGGTTGGCTGGCAGAACTGGGAAAAGAAAAAGCCAAAGAACAAGTGGAAACCGATAGGGTTTCATAAATATACATCCTATGGGCACATCGGACATTTAATGTTATCAGATCTGATTGATAACTATTTCAATGGCACATTTGATGGCGGCGGTTTTGCCGTCAGCGGCGTTTATGTAAACGAACCCGATGGCACATACATAGGTTTGTTCGGGAATGTCCAATACGGAGTGATAAAGAACCTTGGTGTAACGGCGTCTTACATCAGCGGAGGCAGTCAGGTAGGCGGTCTTGTGGGTTTTATTCGTGATAGCAAGATAATCAACTGCCATTCAAATGCTTTGGTGATAGGAAGAGAGTTCTCTGTAGGTGGGTTGGCAGGAGAAGTAAATGGCTATGACAGCAGGATTGTCAGCAGTTATTCCACTGGCACGGTAACGGGAAGGAAGATTATTGGTGGACTGGTAGGAATGGGCAGTGGCGAGATAATCAACAGCTATTCCAGTGCTACGGTAACAGGAAAAGAATATGTGGGTGGGTTGGTTGGAATAGGTAGTTATATAATCAGCAGTTATTCCAGCGGTACGATAACAGGTGACTCCTATGTTGGCGGTCTTGTTGGATGTATCAATCATACTCAAATAACCAACAGCTATTCCATAGGAGCCGTGACAGGCAGAAGCAAAGTCGGCGGTCTGGTTGGAAATGTTCGTTATGATGAAGGTAAAGTAACCAACAGCTATTACAGCAAGGAAACGAGCGGGCAAAGCGACAAAGGCAAGGGCGAAGGCAAAACCACGGCGGAGATGAGAAAAAAGGAAACTTTTGAAGGCTGGGATTTTGACAGGACTTGGGAAATTGACGGCAAGGTGAATGGGGGGTACCCGTATTTGTCTTCCCTAAACCACAGGTGAGTGCCTTATTTACCGACAGCGATTTTCTTCAAAAATACCCCAATATTTACGCAAAAAATTTTCTTCTGGATTATATATGCTGTCTTTAATATATAATTCATATATCAATTTATTTTTTCTATCATAGAAGTTATTTCCATTTGTTTCAAAAGTTGCTATCAATACGTCATGGTCATATATATTTATGTTATAACAAGAACGAAAAAATTTATGTTTAGTAGCTAATTTCATCTTATTAAAGTCTTTCAGAAAATTGCTGTTTATTTTGCTTTCCAATACTTTTCTCTCTCTCTGGTTTTCAGGCACATATTCATCAATAAATTGTATAACTTTTTCCAATTCTATCTTAGGCTTTTTCAACATTATTTTTTTTCTGGTAGTTTTTCCAGCGGAGCATTCATATCTTGCACCCCTCCTTTTAACATTTTCTATTGGCGCACATTCAGGTTCTTTCTGATGATCGCATTCCAAGCAAAATGCAGAACCTGGTTTTTCATCGTTTATATGCAACATCAGCACATTTTGCTGGTAAGAGGGCGGTGCAGAGCAGAAGGAGTGTGGCTGTTTTGTTCATTTGGTCTCTTCTTTTGGTGGGGCGGGGTCCTGCAAGCAACGGACACTGTAGAAGAAGTCCTTATAGTCGTATTCGAATATGCGGATATCCTCATAGGAGTAACTCATTTTCTTGATGTAAGCGAATTCATTACGTTCAAAGTTATAGTTTTCGCAGGAACTCCACCAGGTACCGATTCCGACATAGTGGAAAACGCTATCCGGAAATCCGTAGCCACACGGCAGGGCGGTAAAACCGTAAGCATCTGTGCCATTACCCGACTTCCCTTTGTAATCATTCCAACCGCTAGTAGCTTTAAGGTACTTGCCTGCTGTTTCCTCACCGCCAACCGCTACCATCAATACATTCCACTCATCATAGCTAGGCAAATGCCAGCCATTTGGACAAGCCTTCATAGCCGTTTCCCAATTATACAACCTGCCATATTTATTGCAGTAAGCAGTACTATCATTGTAACATTTTGAACCTTTTGCCTCATAGTTCAAATTCTCCGCCATCCAAACCTGCTCGCCTATTTTTGTGGTTTTGTATATTTTGCCGTCTCGCGTATCGGTGAATGTGCCTTTTTGATATGTGAGGATTGGAGGCGGATTATTTTTCCTTGCGATTCTAAGGCCTGATTTCATTATTTCAATGGGAGATAAATCTACAATATACCTAAATAAAATCCACATTTCTTTTGGCATTTGAGGAAAATAATCACCAACTCTAAAATCAGGAGTATTCGCACAGGTTCCATGTACATAATGAACTTGATTATCAATCGTTAATATACAAAGCCAACTGACATTAGGCGCACCTATTCGATCAGAGTCTGGAATTTTATATTTCTGGTTTAAAGCAGAAACCATATCTTTAATTTTCAACTGTTGCTCGTCTGTAAGCCCCACTCTATACTCCTTATCTATATACTTCTTACCTATATACTTGCCTATATTATTCTCATCCGCAATCCTCTTTTCTTTTCGAGCAGTGAATATTATGCTATCGTTCACTATATTAATGGAATATGGGAAAAAAACAGTCTCGTCAATAATGTCAAAATATCCATCTTCCCAGTATTTTTCAGGACGAAAGAGCAAAGACAAATTCAAAGGCTTGTCTATGTTGCCTATCTTTTTGGGTTTGCACGTGAATATGCAAAGGCAACAGATTATAATGCAAAAGATTGTTCTATTCATTTTGCCTCTCCTTTGGGTGGGGCGGGGGTGTCTTGCAAACAGCGGACACTGAATAAGGCGTCCTTACCGCTGCTACTGTAGGGCACGCTCTCAAGGTTGTAGAACATGCGTTTATTATAGGCGAGGTCACTACTGTTTCCGTATTTGCTATTGTATTCGCTAAAACTCCACCAATATCCTAGGTAGCCAACATCACCGAAACCGCCAATAGAACCTCGGAGACCGCCCGGCAAAGCAGAAAATCCATACTTATCCTCGCCGTTGCCATTTTCGTTCCACCCGTTAGTAGCTTTAAGATACTTGCCAGCTGTACCACCACCTGTCGCTTTCGTTAATACTTTCCATTCCTCATTTGCAGGCAAATGCCAACCACTCGGACAAGCCTTCATAGCAGTTTCCCAATTATATAATCTCCCGTACTTATCGCAGTTAGCAGGTTTGTTATAATAGCACTTTGAACCTTCCGCCTCATAATTCAAATTCTCCGCCATCCAAACTTGCTCGCCGATTTTTGTGGTTTTGTATATTTTGCCATCTCGTGTATCGGTGAGGGTGCCTTTTTGCTGGGCAAAGAGGGAGGTGCAGAGAAAGAGGAGTGTTGCGAATTTGCTCATTTATTGTAAGATAGCAAAAAAATTTATCTCATATTGACAACAATAACATATATGAAAGTTGTAATTATATGTACTATAAATCCATATTTTAATTTTTCCCTCTTATGCTGAAACAGGCAAAGCATTAAACCGATAAGAAACCAAATAATTGAAATAGCACAGTCAGTAAGATATAATTTTTGAGGTTCATACAACCAACCGTCTGCTATAAGTTCTTCACCACCCAAATGATATATTTCAGGTGTTTTAAGAACCGTATAGAAATCATCAGACATTAGCCACACGTAAAATATACAGATAATTCCCCAAATAATTTTAGTGATTTTTAATAATTTAATCCGCTTCGCCATCTATCGGTCCTTCTTTCCATTCATAGTCAACAATAGGAAAAGTATTGTACAAACTGTCAATATATAGATCATCTCCATAAAGTCTGCCATCGCTGTGATATATTCTCCATTGAGCGATATGTTTGGCTTTATCTACATAATCAAACCTAAAATTAGTACCACGTTTAAAATCAAATTTATACGAGTTATCGTTTAATTTTACAACATCACTCAATTTATACACCAACCCCGCCGGATCATCTGCAAAGTTTATCCATATTAAACTGTCACCTCTAACTCTAAAAATTTCTGGGCTTTTCGTTTCTCCATCGTTCCACCGACTCGGATAATTGTACACCACATAGCCATTGCCTGCCTTTTCAATCAATAGCCACGTAGCTTCATAGGATGCTTTTTGCTGTGCAAAGATGGCGGTGCAGAGCAATGTGCAGGCTAGGGCGGCGGTGAATTTGGGCGTGGGCATTACAGCAAACCTAAAAATTCATTTAATTCTATTCCTGCTTGAATTAAAATGCTTTTCAATGTTCCTTTTGCAATAGTACTATGTATAGGAATAATCACAATTCTAATGCCATTTGAATATTTCGCGTGACTACCTTTTTTATCACCCATTATATAGCCATTTCCAAAGTGGTTACATAAACTTGCTTGCTTTTAGCTATGCTAACATCTTCTTCGTCTTCATAATACAAAGCTATTGTTTCTTTTAAGTTGTCTATTGCTTCGTTTATTGTTTTCCCCTGTGAAGCAATATCATTTTCCAAGCAAGTGGCTACAAACCAGTCTTCCTCTTCTTTTATCACTATGGTTCCTATAAAGCTCATTTCTTTGAATATAGAAAATTTTGCACGTGTGTTAGTCTTGCAGGCAACGAACACTGATCCAAAAGTCCTTATCGTATGGTAGGTAGTTGGCAATCTCCATGTATTCTACAATCCAGAGACCAGCGTGGCCATCACTGTACTCGGTAGTACTCCACCAACTGCCGTTGCTGCCACCACTGCCGAAATCGCCATTAGATTTGCCAAAGCCGCTAGGTAGGGCGGAAAAATCATACTTATCCTCGCCATTGCCAGATTTTCCTTCGTAATAATCCCAACCGCTAGTAGATTTAAGGTACTTGCCTGCTATTTCTATGCCGCCAATCGCTTTCGTCAATACTTCCCACTCTGCCCTGCTAGGCAAATGCCAACCCTCTGGACAAGCCTTCATTGCCGTTTTCCAATTATATAATCTCCCGTATTTATTGCAGTTGGCAGGTTTGTTGTCATAGCATTTGTTGCCTATAGTGAAAAGTCCAAAGAAACTTTTCATTTCATAATTCAAATTTTCCGCCAGCCAAACTTGTTCGCCTATTTTTGTGGTTTTGTATGTTTTACCGTCTCGCTTATCGTTGAATGTGCCTTTTTGATGTGCGATGGTTGTAATGGGTTTCATTATTCTAATGGAAGATAAATCTACAATATACCGAAATAAAAGCAATATTTCTTTTGGCATGGGTGAAAAATTGGGAATTGTAAATTCAGGATTACTCGCACAGCCCCCATGTTCATAACGAACTTGATTATCAATTTTTAATACACAAGTCCGGTAGTCATACGGATATCTCCGCTTATAGAGAGATTCATATTCCTGATTTAAAGCAGAAACCATATTTTTAATTTTCAAATATTGCTCATCTGTTAGTTTATCTCTGTATTCCTCATCTCCATCTATCCATCCAACTAAAATCATTATGCTATCGTTAACAATATTAATGGAATATGGACTATTTAAAGTCTTAATTACATTACCGTCAATAGTGTCATAAGACACTGATACCCCTGGTCCGTTAAAGTGCAAAGACAAATTCAAAGGCTTGTCTATGTTGTCTATTTCTTCTTTGGGCTTCTCCGTCTCTTTGGATTTGCACGTGAATATGCAAAAGCAGCAGATTACAATGCAAAAGATAGTTCTATTCATTTGGCTGTTCCTTTGGGTGGGGCGGGGGTGTCTTGTATGCAACGGACACTGTACAAGATGTTTTTAAACATCTTAGCGGAGTTGGCTTTCCCACCATTGTAGTATATAACATGGCAGTAGGCGAAGTAATTCTCTCGCTCATCCTCACTAGAACTCCACCAACCACCTTCGTAGCCAACATCGCGAAATTTGCTATCTGAATGACCGTAGCCGCCTGGCAGAGCGGAAAATCCGAACTTATCATTGCCGTTGCCAGATTTTTCTTCGTAATCTTTCCAGCCACTCGTAGCTTTTAAAAACTTGCCTGCCGTTTCGCTATAATTTGCATAAGGAGTGTTCTTACCGCTTTTGCCATCTTCCACGTGGCGGTATAAAATATCCCACTCCGCATTGCTAGGCAAATGCCAACCACTCGGGCAAACTGTCATAGCCGTTTTCCAATTATATAACCTGCCATATTCGCAACAGTTGGCAGATTTGTTGCTATAGCATTTACTACCTTTCACCTTGTAATTCAAATTCTCTGCCATCCAAACCTGTTCGCCAATTTTTACTATTCCATATTCCTTGCTGTCTCGTGTATCGGTGAATGTGCCTTTTTGCTGGGCAAAGTCTGCCCGTATATTCGCGCACATAGGGTCATTTGGAGGTTCCTTTGTTCCGGTGGATGTGCCCTGCAAGCAACGGACAGAATAGAAATAACCTTTACCAGTATAGCTATTGCTAGCATCTTCTTCGTTGCTATACATTCTGTGATAGTAGGCATCCTCTCCATCCTCAACATTCTTCAAAGAACTAGTCCACCAATACGCACTTCTGTAAACACCGTTAAATCTATAGTAACCAAAACCACTATCGCTAGCGTAGCCACTTGGCAATGCATTAAAACTGAAAGTATCCTTGCCATTACTGAATTTCAAAAACTCACTAAAAATGACTTTAAAAAAATCAAGAATTTCTCTGAAACTGTCTGCTAGTAGTGGAGCCAGTAATATAGTCATTATGGATTTGAAAGGATAAAGTATAAACTCGTTAATCCAGCCACTCTTTGACTTCAAGTATTTACCCGCTGTTTCGCCACCACCCACATAGCTATATAAATTAATCCACTCTTCATCGCTTGGCAAATGCCAACCATCTGGACAAACTTCCATAGCAGTTTCCCAATCGTAAAGCCGCCCATATTCATTGCAGTTATCCTGAATTTCTTTATCTGATAACGTAGTCTCGCCTATAATTATATGTTTCTCAACCTTTCCATTTTCTCCATAGCATAGACCATTTTCAACCTCGTAATTCAAATTCTCCGCCATCCAAACCTGCTCGCCGATTTTTACGGTTTTGTATTCTTTACCGTCTCTCGTGTCGGTGAAGGTGCCTTTTTCCTGTTCATTTTTCTGTCCGCAAGCAATAACGCAGAGCAGTGTGCAGGCAAGAAGGAGTGTGGCGGTTTTGTTCATCTTCTTTTAATATAGGAATTTCTACATTTTCTACAATGCGCTACCTCTCCCTAATAATAATCCTCTTTGCGTTTTTTGCACAGATTAAGTCTTATGCAACCGAGCAAATTCCAGATTATTTTATATATAAAGGTAAACAATATGCATTGGAATATAGCCCTTTATACCCTTATCTGAAAGAAGCGAATAAATGGGAATGGGCAGGAGGAAAAAATGGATTTTGGTGTACAGCTCTAGCGAGAGATTACTATGCGACATATGAAATAGTTGGTAATGAGTTGAGATTAAAAGATGTTAGAAACTGCTCTAAGAGCTTATTGAAAGAGTTTCTATCCACTTTTGCGGCAAAAGATTCAATATTCAAGTTTGACTGGTTCACAGATTCAATAGTCATAGCAGAAGGTAGATATTTGTATGATGACGTACACGAATATTATTCCATTCTTCATTTTGAAAAAGGAAAACTCGTTAAAGAAACCCGTATGAGTTATAAGGAATATTTAAGCAACAGATTGAAATGGCATTTAAAAATATCTTCAATAGAACTCCTTAGAAAATTATCTGAAAATCAGTATCAAGCTGATTTAGAAATAATAGAACATTATCTGGAAACACAAAAAGGTGATAAATCGGAGTTTCTAACTAAATTGAAAACGAAATACGAAAAAAAATTTGGGAGACCGATAAGCGATTTTGAACTTAAAATTCAAAGGATACGTTTGGGGAACGAATATAGCTTTGAAATAACCAGAACTCTATACGGTGCGCGAGTAGTTGATTTTAGTAAAATTGGAACTGTAACTAAGTTGAGCATGGAAGAATGGCTGGATATTATAAGGGCTTTATCAACCTGTTGTCTTGATAAATGGGAATTAGTAGCAGAACAGGTAGGTCGTTATCCTAGTGAACTTGGTGGAATGTTCTATATTTATTCTTCCAGCAAAAATCGCCCTTACGATGAACATTATGAATTTCCCATCAAATCAGGGCAGCTACCGAATGTAAATGAATTTGAAAAAGTTTGGGAAGATATTATTGCGAAAATTGGGAAAAATTCTGCCAAGCCTTAAACGCCGTAGCTTTGCGTATCGGTAAATGTGCTTTTTTGCTGGGCAAAGAGAGCGGTGCAGAGGATAAGGAGGATCATTCCCATTTATAAGTAAACTCCCTCATAAACGTAGTATTGCCGCTTTTATAATTTTCTTTTTCGTCTTTTAATTTCCATTTTTTGCTAGAGGCGAATTTGTTCTTAATGGCTTCGTCAAATGGAGGCCATTCCGTTGTGCTAGCCACTATATCAACTTTAATAACTTCTCCGCTATCTGAGATTGTATATTTAAGAATTATCTTGCCTTTAAGATCTGGTTTTGATTTATGAAAAGCAACGTAAACATTCCACAAGTAAGCAAGGATACGAGTATTCATATTAAAACCAGTATTCATAATCCAATGAACCTTTTCAGGTGGGTATGGGCTACTTAAAATAAAATATAGACTGCTTGAATGAAGGATTACGAACCTAAAAAGAAGAGTTACTGATGTAGGTTTGTCGCCCCTTGTGGTTTCCCATTTCCAAATGGCTGCTTTGTTCTTAATGGCTTCATCAAATTCAGCATTTCCTGTTGTGCTGGATAATATGTCAATATTGGATGCTTTGCCGTTTGCAGTGATTGTAAATTTTAACAAAATATCACCTTCAATGTCCTGCCCTCTATCTATATATTTATAGTAAACGCTGCGTAAACCTAACATATTAGAATCCACAATAGCCTCAATTTTTTTCTCTGAATAAGAACCAATAACTTCTTGTATTTTGAATGTTATTTCGGGAAAATTTGTTGGAGAGTGGTTGAGACCTGGGGCTTCTGAGAAGCATAGCGACCACAGCATAAGTAAAATCAGCACGGCTCTAATAAATTGCATATATTTGTTAATATAGGAAATTATGCAACATTTTATCATTTTGCCTCTCCTTTGGGTGGGGTGGGGGTGTCTTGCAGGCAGAATTTTATATATTTTCTACAATGCGCTCCCTCTGCCTAATAATCATCTTTGCGTTTTTTGCACCAGTTAAGTCTTATGCAACCGAGCAAATTCCAGATTATCTTATATACAAGGGCAAGGGATATTCATTAGATGATGTTATTTTATATTCTTATCTGGACAAAGCGAATAAATGGGAATGGAAAGGGGAAGGATTTTGTACAGCATTAGCGAAGGGATACTATGCAGGATTTGAAATAGTTGGTAATGAATTGATATTGAAAGATATTGGAAACTGCTCTGAAAGTCTATTGAAAGGATTTCTATCCACCTTTGCTGCAAAAGATTCAATATTCAAATTGAGCTGGTTCACCGATTCAATAGTCATAAGTAAAGGTGAGCCTTTAGATAAAAGAGACGGCAGATACAGTTTGCACAAATATTATTCTGTTCTCCATTTTGAAAAAGGAAAACTTATCAAAGAAACAAGTATAGACTATAAGGAATATCTAAACAGAGGCTTGAAAAAACAGTTAAAAACAATATCAGATAACAATTTAGATACAGATGGCGGCTTGAGGAAATTACTTATATATTTTAATCAAAGAAGTTTGGATCTTTTAGAACATAGATTTGAAATTGAAAAAGGAGATAAATCGGAGTTTCTAACTAAATTGAAAACGAAATACGAAAAAAGATTTGGAGAACCGATGAGCGATTTTGAGATTAAAATTAAAAAGATAACTTTTTTTTGGAACGGAGATGAATTTAAAAATAAAGATGATTTAGAAATAAACAGAACGTTATACGGCGCACTAGCAGAGTATCACGGAAAAGAGCCAAAGGAGAAGGGGCTAGATAAAGAGAATATTAACGTTAAATTGAATATAGAGGAATGGCTGGATTTTATAAGGGCTTTATACACCTGTTGTCTTGATAAATGGGAACGAGTCCCAAAACGACTGGATGATGGTGGTGTGGGTTACGGCACAAGTGGAATGTTCTATATCTTTTACGGTGAAGATAGTAGAGCTTACGATGAAATTTCCATAAAATCAGGAAAACTACCGAATGTAAAGGAATTTGAAAAAATTATGGAAGATATTATTGCGAAAATGAGGAAAAATCCTGCCAAACTTTGAACGCCGTAGCTTGTCATTTTGCCTCTCCTTTGGGTGGGGCGGAACCCTGCACACAACGAACACTGAACAAAAAGTCCTTCTCGTATGGGTAGTCGCTGGTGGCACCGTTCATGTATTCCTCAATCCTGATGACCACGTTGCCTGGATATTCAGGATTTCTGGACTTGGTGGCACTCCACCAGCCACCGAAGCGGCCGACCTTGCTGAAACTGCCATTCAACCAGCGATAGCCGCCAGGCAGGGCGGAAAAGCCGTACTTATCATCGCCATTGCCAGAATCTTCGCCGTAACTTTTGTCCCAACCGCTAGTAGATTTAAGATACTTGCATGCTGTTCTCTCGCCAATCGTTTTCGTCAATACCTCCCACTCATCCCTGCTCGGCAAATGCCAACCATTTGGACAAGCCTTAATAGCCGTTTCCAAATTATATAACTTCCCATACTTATCGCAATATGCTGTGCTATCATTATAGCACCTTGAACCACTCGCCTCATAATTCAAATTCTCCGCCATCCAAACCTGCTCGCCGATTTTTGTGGTTTTATAGACTTTGCCATCTCGTGTATCAGTGAAGGTACCTTTTTGATGCGCAATGGTGGGAGGGGTATATTGACGGTGTCTCATTATTCTGACGGGAGGTAAATCTACAATATATTGAAATAAAAGCAATATTTCTTTTGGCATTGGTGGAAAACGGTCAATTGAAAATTCAGGATTATCCTCACAGGCTTTCTGTTCATAATGAACTTTATTATCAATTTTTAATATACAAGTCATGGCATCAAATATAACGACTTTACTCTTTTCATATTCCTGGTTTAAAGCAGAAACCATAGTTTTAATTTTCAAATGTTGCTCATCTGTTAGTTTGCCTCTATATTCCTTATCTTTTGCTACCCTTTCTTCTGCCCAGACAGTGAAAATCATTATGCTATCGTTATCTATATGAATGGAATATGGATAGTTCAAAGTATCAATTATATTGCCGTCAATAGTTTTAGAAGAAATTGCTATCCCTGGTCCGCTAAAGTGCAAAGACAAATTCAAAGGCTTGTCTATGTTGCCTATCTTTTTTATTTCTTCTTTGGGCTTCTCTGGCTCCTTGGGCTTCTCTGTCTCCTTGGATTTGCACGTGAATATGCAAAAGCAGCAGATTATAATGCAAAAGATGGTTCTATTCATTTTGCTTCTCCTTTGGGTGGGGCGGGGTCTTGCAGGCAGCGGACACTATACATGCCTATCTTATCGCCTTCGTTGTAATATACTTTTTCAAAGTCGTTGTATATGTACCTAGCATGGGCATCAAGCTTATTGATTTCCGAGCTGCTCCACCAGTGGCCGCCGTAGCCGACCTTCATATTGAAATCGTCATTCACCAAACTGCCAAAACCGCCCGGCAGGGCAGAAAAACCGAACTTATCCTCGCCGTTGCCTGATTTTCCTGCGTAATCATTCCAACCGCTAGTGGCTTTAAGGTACTTGCCTGCTATTTTTTCGCCACCAGCCGTTGTCACTAACACTTCCCACTCTGCCTTGCTAGGCAAATGCCAGCCAGCCGGGCAGGATTTCATTGCTGTTTCCCAATTATATAATCTTCCGTATTTGTCGCAGTTTTCAGTTGTATTTTTGTAGCATTTAGAACCTTCCACCTCATAATTCAAATTCTCTGCCATCCAAACCTGCTCGCCGATTTTTACGGTTTTGTAGATTTTTTTATCGCGGGAATCGGTGAATGTGCCTTTTTGCTGGGCAAAGATGGCGGTGCAGAGGAGAAGGATTGCTGCGGTTTTGTTCATTTATTGTAAAATAGTTAATTATTTGTCATTTTGAGGTTTCTTTGGGGGGCGGGGGTATTGAGGCATCAAGGATAAATATAGAAAAAGAAATTTTTATTCATATGAAGCCATATATATTCCATCAAAACATACCTTATGACAAACATCATGATTTGTAGAATATAATGACGGAAATTCGCTCGCTTGGATTAACAGCAACATAACCGTAAGATGGAAGTTTCATCACGAATATTATCAAACAATCGTATGATTCTATTGGCTATGTCATAAGCATAAACTCGAAACCATCGAATGGTCTTTTTAAAAAAAAAATCACTTGACAATGAGATATTTTTTTCTTATATTTAATAATATGTTGCCTCCTCATATCCTCTATTATGAGGAACCGACTTTAAATTCAGGATTAAAAACCAGAATGCGAAGTTAGCGGGAACAAGAGACATAATGCGATTGACGGAAACAACAAAGCGTATGACAAACAACAGTTCTAATAGACCAGTATCGTTGCGAGATCTTGAACAGCTTCTTAATGCTGTGAGCACGGGTAGTTTCTATGTGAAACCTGACGAATACCGCCGCATAACCGGACTAGGCAGAACGCAGTTTTACTACCTGAAGAAGTCAGGCCGCTTTGATGCAGGCATACATCCAGCAACGCTCGGACGCAAACGTATCCTTATCCACAAGTTTTTCAACATACGCAGTCAGAAAATCGAGTGGTTCGGAATAGAGAAGGTCATACCCAACAAGAGGGGTAGAAAAATCGGGACATGCAAAAAGACAACTCCGCAGCAGCAAACATAGCTTTTGATTCAGCTTATGATAGATGAAATCACAATTGACAAGCCAGCGACATTACGGGATATAGAACAGCTTATGCTAACCATGAGCGGCGACAGTTCATACGTCAAGCCAGAAGAGTATCGCCAGCTGATAGGGATGAGCAGAACGCAATTCATGAACCTGAAGAAGCTAGGCCGATTTGACAAAGGCACGCACAAAGCAACGCTCGGAGGCAGATACGTCCTGATACACAAGAATTTCGATATGCATACTCAGAGAATCGAATTATCTGGAAACGAGGAAGCCATATCCAACAAGAGAGCTAAAAATGTTGTCAAGCCCAAAAAGCCGAAGCAACAGGAAACTCTCCCTATGACGGAAACATAAAGGGCTGTTTTGGTGCATCCATTTGGCTCAGAAAAAAGGCGTTTTTAGATGGATTCCGGCAAGTTTTTTGGAGAGAAAAACCTTTCTAGATTATAGGCAAATTTGCTCTGCAACAGAGCTTGCAGGTGTCGTACAGGTGTCGTGGACTTAATTTTGAATTTATGGCAGAAAGCGAAAAAGCGGCGAATTCAGCGTGAAAAACTGGTTTATTTGCTGATTTGGTTTTTATATCGGCATTTTTCTATTTTACCCCCTATGAAAGTAATCTCATTAATTTTTTTGTTAGCCTTTTCCGCCTATGCCCAGTTGCTTTCGGGTAGCAATATTCCCGTGATTAAAGTTGGCAGCGTTGGCATTAGCCCCGGTAAAATAGACAGCCTCACAAAGCAGCTAGCTCAGGCACAGGCACCTGGGAAAAACATCCCTCCCGAAACAATGACCCAGCTTCGCTGGGCGGTTATAGATAACCTTGTAGGGCAAGAGCTTTTAAAGGCAGAAATAACAAAACAGGGCTTAAAAGCAGATGCAAAAAAAACAGATAGCCTCATTGCATTGTTCAAAAAGCAGTTTCCAAGCGAGGCCGTTTTTAAGCAGGAACTCAAAAAGAGCGGCTCAACCGAGGTTGAATTCAGGCAAAAAATAGAAAACCAATTGCTCGCAGACCAAATTCTAGAAAAAAAGGTTCCATATCCAAAAGACCCTACGGCTCAAGATAAAAAGAATTATTGGGAAAAACATAAAGGCGAGGTTGTATTAAGTGATTCCATAGCTGGTGCGCGCATAATTTTAAATATAGCCAAAGGTGAAAATGCTCAAGCCATTCAAGATAAAAAAGATATATTAAAAGGCTATGCCGCACAAGTTCGCACAAAAAAAGCCAACTTCGCAGCACTCGCAGCCCAGTTTAGCGAAGACTCTGGTGCCAAAAAAGACGGCGGAGTTATGACTAGATTTTCGCCCAAAGACCAAGGAACTGAATTTGTAAATGCCGTTAAAAATTTGAAAGTAGGGGAGATTAGCGAGCCTTTTGTGCAAGGCGGGAACAAGATTGTGATATTTATGCTCTCAGAAAAAAACGATGGTAAATTTGAAAGCTATGAATACCAAATAGATTATATTTTGCGTATTGAGGCAGAACGCACCCGCCAGCTTGCCATAAAAAGCTATCTTGACCAGCTCTCAAAAACATATAAAGTTCAATATTTGAACAAAGATTATATGCCACCGGAGGCCATTGGGCAATAGTAAAATTTATGGCAAACACCACTCACACAGGCTTAATTTCAATCCGCGAGCGAATAGACAAGCTCCGGGAGTATCTTTGACTTAGATGTTAAGGCAGAAGAACTTGCCGTTTTGGAAAAACAATCAGGAAACCCGGATTTGTGGAACGATGCAACAAAGGCACAGGCTTTGCTAAAACGGGCTGCTTCCATTAGGGATTTAATAGGAACTTGGGAAAGCGTTTCAAAGCAATGCGATGATTTGGGAGAACTTTACGAACTTTCAAAAAATGAGAACGACAATGAACTTGTTGCAAGCATAGAAAAAGATGTTGCTGCCTTAGAAGCAAAAATTTCCGAAATGGAACTTAGAAAAATGCTTAACGGCACAGACGATGCCGCACCAGCACTATTCTTTATAAACTCCGGTGCAGGAGGTACGGAATCCCAAGACTGGACTCAAATGCTACTCAGAATGTACACGATGTATTTTGAAAAAGAAAACATACCCTTCAAGGTTTTAGATATTCAAGAAGGCGACACCGCTGGCATAAAAGGCTGCACCCTAGAGCTTCCGGACCCTTACAGCTATGGAATGCTCCGCTCGGAAATAGGCGTTCACCGTCTTGTGCGAATTAGCCCCTTTGATGCAAACGCTCGCCGCCACACAAGCTTTGCCGCTGTTTACATGACACCCATTTACGAAGATGCAGAGGTGGAAATTAACCCCGCAGATTTGCGTGTGGATACCTACCGCTCCAGCGGTGCAGGCGGTCAATACATAAACAAAACCGATTCTGCCGTGCGCATAACGCATAACCCAACGGGCATAGTGGTTAGCTGCCAAACGGAACGCAGCCAAATTCAAAACCGCGATACCGCAATGAAAATGCTAAGAGCTGAGCTGGTTCAATATTACAAAGACGAAGAAGAAGCAAAGCGAAATGAACGAGCCGCAGAAAAACGCAAAATTGAGTGGGGCAGCCAAATACGCTCTTATGTTTTAGACGACCGCCGAGTTAAAGATACCCGCACGGGTCACGAAACCTCAAATACCGAGGCTGTGCTTAACGGAGACATAAAGCCTTTTATAAAAGCGTTTTTGCTGTCACAGTAGGTTTGGTAAAATTTATTCCTTCTTTTTATATTGATTCATACCTTTGAGGGTAACAAGTGTAATAAAAACGGTTACACATATCATTGCTACACATACAATGAGGGCTTCGGGCATAGAGATTCCAGTCATAACGTAAAGTTAGTAAAAAATGAAACGCCCCCGTTTCATTTTTTCTTTTAATTTTGAAACATTTTTGGGTAATTTTTTACAAAAAACCGCATTTTTAGCGTAAAAATGGCGTTTTTTGCTTGTGGCACGGGTTTTGCCTTATTTATAGCGTAGAACCACGGCGGCATAAAAACCGCCACAAACAAGGAGGATTTATGACACTTACAAATTACTCGCCCGTGCACAACCTGAACCGCGTATTCGATTCTTTGATGAATTATGCGCGCGATGAAGAAGCCAAAGCTTATGCACCAAAAAGTTATCTCACCGAGAAAGATGGTGTTTATACTTTGGAAGTAGAATTACCAGGCGTTAAAAAAGAGGATATTCAAATCAACGTTGAATCTAACCTCTTGAAAATTTCCGCTATTCGCAAACGCGAAGACGAGGAATTCAAATACGAGCGTGAATATCACCTTTCAAACGAGGTGGATAGCGCAAATATAAAAGCCTCAAGCGAAAACGGAATTTTAACGCTTGCCCTAAGCCGCAAACCCGAAGCCCAAAGCAAAAGGATTGAAATAGCTTAGGAACTTTGTCAGAACTGGAATTCTGAAAATTCTTAAATTCTGAGAATTCTGGTTCAGACAATTTTCTATATTCCTATATATAATGGAAACGACTAAAGCAGAAAGGATAAGACTTGGCATTTTTGTGATGCTTATGTCCTCTTTAGTTTTGGGAACAGCGGCTTTTTTAATAGGCAAAAAAATAACAGAAAAATTCACTCCATACAAAACTCGCTTCACCGAATCCGTTGACGGATTAAATCCTGGGGCAAAAGTAAAGCTCAATGGAATAGTGGTGGGGCAGGTTACAGGCTTAGAAGTGGATAAAGAAGATTTGAGTGCCGTTATAGTGAATTTTGAGGTTTCTTCGGAAACACCCATAAAATCAACCATGACTGCCAACTTAATAGGCGGAATTTCCTTGACGGGCTTAAAAAGCATTGAACTTAGCGGAGGTTCTCCCAGCGACCCCAATGCCAAAAAAGGCACTTTTATACAATCTTCGGTTAGCGGCTTAAAGCAAATCACTGGTCAGGCAGAGCTCATAGCAGAAAAAATTGAAGGAATATTGAACAATTTACTCAATATCACAAATGATTATAATCAAAAACGATTTACCAATATTGCGACAAATTTGGACAACATAACCAGTAGGCTGGATACTGCTTGGATAAAAAATACAAAGGATATAAATGACATTCCAAAATATGCAAAGCTACTCTTGGAAAATTCCAATGCCGTCGCAGAGGAATCTAAAATAACAACGCACAAAATTACAATTGCAGTTGCAAAGCTGGATTCCCTTCTTTCGCACACAGACAAGAAAGTTCAAAACCTGCAAATAGAGGCTGCTGTAAAAAGCATAAACGATGCGGCAAAGTCTGCGGAGCTTTTGGCAAAAAGGGGAGACCAGCTTATTTACCGCAATCAAGAAGATTTATCCGTGGTGGTTCGTTATTTAAAAGAAGCAGTGGAAAACTTAAACGATGTTAGCCGCCAAGTTAGGGAAAATCCTTCTCTCCTTATTCGCGGCGAAGAAAAAAAGCAGAGGGTGAGGTAAAT